>JAJQHG010000099.1 GCA_021199865.1 Methanosphaera sp.
ATATTAATTAATTCATGAGGAGGTTAAAGAGATTCTCATAGAACTTATAACACTAGTAATTTTAGTAATTATAGTAATCCTAATATTAAGATTCCTAGCAGAATATGGTGGCTTAATTATCAAGGTTATATTAAATATAATAACAGGATTTATACTATTATTCCTAGTTAATTTATTACCATTTATCTCAATACCAATTAATTGGATAAACCTGATAATAGCAGGTTTTGGTGGAGTTCTAGGAACAACACTACTTGTACTATTATCATTTATGGGTATAATTCTATAGTAACTCTAATATGTTACTTGAAGTATAATTATAGCCATACTCTTTGAGTGCCATATCACCAGCAGTTGTTAGAATATATACTGCTAGATATGTTGCCTCAAATACACTATTTTTTGTGGCAATAGCAGTAACTAGTCCTGCTAGTAGGTCACCTGTACCACCAACAGTCATACCCTGATTTCCACAGTCATTAAGCTTATAATCATCATGTGAAGTTATTATATCAACAGAACCCTTTAAGAGTATTGTTATACTATACTGACTAGATAAACTTCTTAGTAATTCAAGCTTATCATCAAACTTTTCTGGTAAACTTACTCCAAAGAATGCTTCAAACTCCCTAGCATGTGGTGTTATAACTACATTACTACCCTTAATCTTTGTTATATCAACTAGTTTTAGTCCATCAGCATCAATTACTGTTGGTTTATCTGTGGATTCTACTATCTTATTAAATAATTCTGCTGTATCCTCATCTAGTCCTGCACCAGAACCTATTAGTATAGAGTCAACCTTTGATATTAATGGTTCTATCTTACCATATGCCTCAAGTGTTAAGTGATCATCATCTGTTGGTATTACAATATATTCAGGATTATACTGTTTTATTATATCAGTAGCTCTACATGGTACAACAATATATACTAAATCAATTCCCTGTGTAAGTGCAGACTCTGCAGCAAATATTACAGCTCCTATATAGTCATAGTTAGATCCTATTATTAATATTGAACCATTATCTCCCTTATGAGTATTAGCTTTAGGAACTGTTAGTTTTAATAAGTCACCATCACCTGTATATATCTCAGATACCTTTGGTATTCCTATATCTAGTACTTCAACATCACCTACATACTTAGTGTTACTTAGTCCCACTTTTTTCTTGTGTAATGTTAATGTCTTGTGTGCTATTACAGATTTATGGCTAACACTACCATTAGATGGATCAAGTCCTGATGGAACATCAATAGATAATACTTTTGCTGGTGAATTATTAATCACATCTATTGCTTTAGCTATAGGTTGTCTAATCATTCCAGAGACACCTGTACCTAGAATACCATCAAGGATAATATCACTATTATCAGGCTTAAGCTGACTAGAATCAGTGACAAGATTTAATTTAAGATTACTATCTGCTAGACTCACTCTCTCAATTGCCTGCCAATTAATCCTAGAATCCTCATTCTTAATATCTCTAGGCCTACATAGTAGGAATAATTTAACATGATACCCATAATTTAATAGGTGTCTTGCCACAACAAATCCATCCCCACCATTACCTCCAGAACCAGAGTATATGGAGATCTTCTTACTATCAGGGTAATTACTTATAATGTAGTGTGCAATACTACTTCCAGCATTTTCCATTAAAACTATTGTTGGTATATGATTATACTCTGTATTCTTATCAATAGCCCTCATATCAGTAGGTCTTAATTCATCCTTCATGTCATCACTCTAATAAGTTAATTTTATATTTACCTAGACTTCCACCATAGTTACCAGCAGAAACCTTAACTACATCAGGAACAGTTTTTATTGCATTTATTGCCTTCTGTGTTGCCTCTTTTACAGCATCAAGTGTTAATCCATCGAATACTATTTCATAAACTCCATTAACCTCACTTGGTAATTTAGTATCCTCAACAGTATCCTTTAGTGTTGGACAATATTCTTCATTTGTTGTTGCATTCATAAACTTATACTTCTTTGATCCTACCTTTGAACCAGAAGCAACTATTCCACCAGGAAATGGTGTTATCACACCACTAACTTCACTTATACTATTAACTGCAGCTTGTGCAGCAGCAAGTGCTGATTGTTGTGTTTTAGCCATGATAAAGAGGTTTCCACCAGCAACAGCATCTGTTATCCCAAAGTTTTCCTCTATTAGGAAGTCTCCACTCATAACAGGAATCTTATACATGTCTTTGCCATACGCTTCTACCTTCTCTTGATATCCATCAGCAAAGAATGCTAGTTTATATCCAAGATTTGTTTGTTTATCAGATTCAAGTAGATTATATACTCTTGTTGTTGGTGCTGTTAGAATACATTGTCCTACACGTTCAAGTAACTGTTCTTCAAGAGCCTCTGTTTTATTCTGACATATCATAATAGAGTATCCTGGCCTATTATCAGGTGTTCTAGATGGAGGTATATACTCATCAATTCCTGCTTCGGCTGGACAACCAATGAAGGATGTTGCAAATCCTGTTGCCTCTGTTGCGGCAATATATGCTAATTGTTTTGTTGTAGCTGTCACTAATAAGTGTGCTACTTTTGTATTGAATGCTTCTGCATATGTATCATCAATTACAGTCATAATAAATTCTCCATAAAAATAATTAAAAAAAAGAAGGTTAAGGATATTATTTGGCAGATTCTGTTGCCTCATCAATAACTTCTGTACCAAAGTGTAGAAGTGCTATTACTCCAAGTCCAGACACTAGCCAATAAGAGATTAGTCTCTCAATAAGTGTTACAGCTGTGGATATGAATGTTGTTACTCCAGCCATGGAGTATATGATAATCATTATACCATCAACAATTCCTACTCCTCCAGGTAGTAATGGGATCATACCTGCAAGTGTTGATAATAGGAATACTGCTGCAACCATTGGAACAGAAACATGTACACCGAATGCTAAGAATATAACATATACTCTTAGTATTTCTAGTATCCAGTCAGCGAATGCTATTATCATTGCCTTAATAAATACAGATTTATTCTTTAGAAGGAATGTTATATTCTCCTGGAATCCTATAAGTACCTCTATAGCTTTTTCTTCATATTTATCTAAGTCACGTGTCATGAACCTTTTTAGTTGTCTTATTGTCCACTTAATTGTTTTAATACCTATTGTTTCATTAAAACATATGTAGAGAACAAAAACAATTAGTATTATGAATATTATGATAGCTACAAATAGTGTAACAAGCATAGTCATGGATAAATTTATAGTGAACATTAAGTAACCCATTGCAACGAATGCTAGGACTGTGAATGGTAATAGATCAAACATTTTATCTGCCATTACACTAGCAAATGTTGTTCTAAACTCTGAATCAGAACTTTTACTAAGTATATATGCTCTTACTGGTTCTCCACCACTACGTCCACTAGGAGTAAGGTTGTTGATAGCCAGACCAACTAGCATCATAGCAAATAGAGATATATTCTTGTGAGCTATATCTAGTGTGTCACATAGTATTCCCCATTTTGTAACCCATAAGCTCATAACTATAAACTGTAATATTAGTGCTATCAAGACATAACTCATATCAGCCTGTTGAAATGCTTCTAATATTTCTTCAGGACCAATATAGAAGATCATTATAGCAAGTATTACTACACCTATCCCTAATAAGCCAATAATTCTTTTATAATTCATTATATCTCCTTTGAGTAAACATGTAATCATATTTTAAAACTTAAATACATGTCTTAAAAATAAAAATTTATATCTAGTAAATATATAGGGTATTCTTATTAAAATATTTAAGTTAAATAAGATATGAATTTATAAATATAATAGAGTATTAAGTAACTAATATAATAGCATAACAAGTGTTAATGATATTATTTAAGTACTAGACAAAAAAGAACATATAATCTAGAGAATAATAGAAAATAATATCACAAGCATACATAATAAAACATATATAGATAATAATCCACTTAATTGAAGGATAGTAATATGATAAATGTAATAATAGTTGGAGCTGGCAAAGTTGGTACTAGACTTGTTAATCTTTTAATGAAATATCAAGACTATAATCTTACACTTATTGATAATAAGAATAATAAGGAAGCTCTGGATCTAAGCGAGGAGTATGAGGATAATATTACTACTATTAAGGGTGATGCTACAAATAAGCAGACTCTTGAGAAGGCAGGTATTGCAACAGCAGATATAATAGTTATAGCTACAAGTGTTGATGAGGTAAATCTACTTGTAGGCATCATGGCACAAAATTATAATCTAAAGAAGGTTATTGCTAGAACAAGTAACCCCCAACATATTAAGATGTTTAAAAAGCTAGGACTTAATGAAGTTGTAAGTCCAGAGATTACTACCTTCCAGGACATACTTAAACTAATTATTGAACCAAATATTGTTAAAATGCCTGGTACTGATGATAACTATGAATTAACAGATATCACAGTTAAGTCCAGTAAATATATAGGTAAAGAAATAGGTGGTATAAGCCCAACAAAGGACTATATAATTTTAATGTGTAAAAAAGATAATAAATACCTTATAGCACAGAATAATATCGTGTTAAAAGAGAATGATACTATCACAATACTCACAAAGTCTAATAAGGTACAAAAGATTAAGAAAATGTTTGGTAAAAACTCTATACTACCAATATAATTATTAATAAAAATAAGATAAGGATTGTAATTAGGTTACTAATTACAATTTATAAGCGTGAAGCTATCATTTGAGCTAGTTGTATCTGATCAGATACTGCTACTATTGCATATGGTCCATGTCCTGGCATTAACTGACTAATATTATAACCAGATAATTTATCTATAGATTTTCTCATATCAGTCCTGTTACCTGTTGGAAGATCAGTTCTACCAAAGTTACCACCAGAAAATAGTGTGTCTCCACTAATTAGTGTTGTTCCATCAAATAGACATATTCCACCAGCAGTATGTCCAGGGGTATGTATAACACTATATCCGTCTACCTCATCATTCTCCACTATAGGCTTAATATCTAGGTCTGGAACTTCCATACCAAATGATGATGCAACTGTAGCATCTACATCCTTGTTTTCTACTGATTTAATATCCTCTGGGTGCATATAGATTTCATATCCATATGTGTCCTGTAAATATTTATCTGCACCCATATGATCAAAGTGGCAGTGTGTGTTAACTATTCTCTTAATATCATCCATTGACTTATCTGCCTCTTCTATAGATTCTATTAGGTAATCATTATGTAGGCCTGTACCTGGATCTACTAATGTATCACCAATAAGATAACTGTTTGAATCACTTTCTTTTCCTAAAATTATTATTATATCATCAACTATATCCATGTTAATCAATTCCCTATTTTATCTTATATTCTAGTCCATAACATCCATAGGTTTTATTTAGTATTTTATGATAATTCTTACTACATACATTAAACCCTCTTTTTGCATAGAAGTCAAGAAGGTAATCTTTATCATATTCAACATCAAGTATTACTCTTGTAGCATTCATCTGGCAAGCTCTCTGTTTAGCCTTTTCAACAAGTTTACTTCCAATATGATTATTACGGGCTTTAGGGTCAACATAGAGATTACCTATATAATAGTCATTACTACCAATTTGGGAGGCAAATACTTCACTTAGTATCTTATTTTGTATTACTAGTGGTAGTGATGTACATTCTGTATCTTTAAATGCTTTATATGTAGTTATACTTGGAATATCCTGTCCTCTAAACGATAGCATTACTCCTAGAACTTCTCTAGGTGTCCTATCATCATATGCAATCATCATATAATTTCTATGATAAGGATTAATATAGTCACTCATAAATAATCTCTCAATGGCAGTTATACTCCTGATCTTGTCGTTATAGAAGAGCCAGTTGAAGAGAAACTTATCAGTACTATAAATCCATGAGGCTATCATTTGTGTATCATCATAATCCTCTAGAGTTCTAAAATGTATCATAATATCTAACTAGTACTTATTTTTATTTACAAAGATTATATTATTTACTTATCTAATACTTAGTATAAAATTTTTAATATTTCATTATATATATTAATCTTTATGGAGAAAAGACAGATAATTCTAGATGATATTGACTATGTGACCTATGATAATAAGCCAGTAGTCCGATTATTTGGACGAGACCCTGAATGGAATACTAACATCATAGCCCTTGACTTAACATTTAAGCCATACATATATGTTCTAGGATATGATAATGTTGATGAAACACTTGATGATCTTAGAGAGCTAGGAATTGATGACTTAGAACTAGTTAATATGCTAGATATAGGAGTAGAACGTGAATATATTAAGGCAACACTTACACATCCACAGGAAGTACCAAAACTAAGAGATATTATAAGAGATCTTGATAGTGTTAGTCAGATACGTGAATATGATATACCATTCTATAGAAGATACCTTATAGATAAAGAAATTACACCAACAAATATAATAGAAATTACTGGTGAAGTACTTGATAGTGCCACTTATATAGATAAACTAAATGTTGATGATGATACAATTATATTCAAGTTATCCCAAGATCCTGTTGATCTAGATGAGAACACCCATTATGAGAATATCCTAAGCTTTGATATAGAAGTATATAATAAGGAGGGTATGCCTGATGCAGAGCGAGATCCTATTATTATGATGAGTCTTGTAGCTACAAGTGGACTACGTAAAGTATTATCCACCAAACAATCAAAACAGGACTATGTAGAAACTTTAGATAGTGAAGAGAATATGCTCAAACGCTTCTGTGAGATAATAGAAAAGGAGAATCCAGACATGCTTGTGGGATATAACTCTGATAACTTTGACTTACCCTATATTAGGAAGCGTGCAGATGTACTTGATGTGAAGCTAAATCTAGGAATAGATCACAGTAATATTAAATTTATGAAACGTGGATTTAATAATGCAGGTCTAATACGGGGACATGTACATGTAGACTTATACCTACTAGTAAGACAATACATGAGACTTGAGAGATATACATTAGAGAGAGTATATGAGGAATTGTTTGATAAAATTAAGGTGGATATACCAGGAAATGAGATCTATAAGTACTGGGATGATGACGGAGAAAAACTAGAGAAACTATTTGAGTACTCAATGGATGATGCTGATACAACAACACAGATAGCTGATAAACTAACACCACTAACTGTTGCACAGACACGTCTTGTAGGACAACCCCTATTTGATATTGCACGTATGACTACTGGGCAAATGGTTGAATGGTATCTAATTAAAGAGGCATATAAGAAGAATAATATCATACCTAACAAGCCTAGTAATGATGAATATGCACAAAGAAGACGGTCTGATAAGGTTGTTGGTGGATATGTAAAAGAGCCTGAGAAGGGTTTATTTGAAAACATAGCTTACCTAGACTTTAAGAGTCTATATCCATCCATTATCATAGCACAGAACATATCACCTGACACCATAACAGATGGTGAGGGTTTAGATGAAAGCCAATATTATACAACACCAGAGAATGGCTTCAAATTCCTAAAAGAACCTAAGGGATTCATACCATCAATTATGGGTAATATTCTTGATAAACGACAGGAAATTAAGAAGCTTATGAAACAGGAGACTATACCAGAAAAAAAGAGAGCATATGACTTTGAACAACAGGGACTAAAACGACTGGCAAACTCAATGTTTGGAGCATATGGATACTCCAGATTCAGGTGGTATAAGCTTGAATGTGCTGGGGCAATAACAGCATGGGGTAGAAAGTATATTAAGGATGCTATGAAAAAATCAGAGGAATATGGATTTAAACCAGTATATGCTGATACTGATGGATTCTATGCCACTTTTATAGAAGATTTTGATGAATAAAACAGATTATCTACTCTTAAGTAGTACCTAACTAGTAAACTAGTAAATATACATAGAATAAACTTACTTGTTACTTATTACTAAGTAAATCCTATTAATACTATCCATGAAGGTATAATAAATAATATATAAAATTAGTAATAAAGATAAACAACAATAAAAAAAATAATAGGCAATTATATGAAACTTAACATTTTACAACAGATCGTGATAGTGGTAATACTTGTTGGTATATGCTATGGTACATACTCTGCAACAATAGATCAACTACCAGATGAGTCAGGTACAATTATTGGAAATACCACTACCAATAATTCAACAGATGGAAGTATTGGAACAGTATACCTACAAACTGATGATGCAAATATGTCTATTATTATAACTAATTCAACGAAAATATATAAGGAATCTAATGGTAAAGAAGTCAATAGTTCAATGGAAGCGTTGACTAAGGGATCAAAGATTGATGTGTATACCATTGGAAAACCTACTGATACTATCCCCCAACAGATAACATCAGAGAAGATTGTTATTAGAGAAGAATAACCCCCATAACTATTTTTTTATACTAATTATTTTAAAACTAAACTACAAGTAGTACTATATGTGCTTCTACTAGGTTAGTAATCCTCATTTAGTCTCCAACCAGCAATAGCTGCCTGTCCTAGTGATACGCTACCATCTCCAGCACATGTCGTATTATGTTCAACTAAGTTTAAGCCAGCTCTATTAATATACTTCTTAGCAAACCTGGATATTGCATCATTATAGAATACTCCTCCTGTTAGACCAACAGTATCTACATCCTTATCATATGCTACATCAATAGCTATGTTGGATAATGACTTAGCTAATGATTTCTGGGCACTTGATGCTATCTCATCAATACCTACACCACCCTTAATTAGCTTAATTACATCCATTAATAGTTTTGAGGTATCAATTACTTGTCTATTATTAACTACATGTGTATCTAGTTCAATATCTAGTAATCCATAACCATACTTTGCAGCAGACTCTAGTTTCATGGAACATTCCCCCTCATATCCTCTAGATTTACTTACTCCTAGTAGTACACTTATACTGTCGAGTATACGTCCCATACTACTAGTATATGATATGTTAAAGTTGTTCTCTAACTGTTTTAGTGTTAAATCAATCTCTTTTTCACCATACTTGAAGCATAATGCATAGTCTGTTAACATAAGATCTCTTAACTCATCAGTATCCATTACATTATATAGTACTCCCATAGCCATCTTTATTGGATACTTTGTACTTTGATCTCCACCAGGCATTGGTTGAAGTGTTAGTCCACCATAATTCTTATAGTAGCCCGTATTATTCAAATATAATACTTCTCCACCCCATATATTTCCATCCTCACCATAACCTACACCATCTGCAGCTATTACTACTAGTTCATCCTTATGGTGTTCTGCCATGAGACTAGATGCATGTGCATGATGATGCTGTACTTGCATAAGATTAATATCCCTTTCTTGACTAATCTTTCTTGCAAGCTTTGTTGTGTTAAAGTCAGGGTGCATATCACATACAACTACATCAAGACTATCTGTCCTGGTAAGTCTTAGTAGATGTTCTATTGCATCCTCCATAAAATCTACTGTCTTAAACTTAGATGTGTTACCAATATGTTGTGATGGATAGCATTTACCATCCTTTAATATTGAAAAGACAACATCTAGTTCTGGCCCTAGTGCTAATATATTGTTTTGTGTATTTATCCTGCTAAAGTCGTATGGTTTTGGCACATATCCACGTGATCGTCTAGTAAATACAGGACTATCATTTCTACATCTTATTACACTATCATCACATCGATTTAATATCTTCCTGTCATGTAGTAGGAAGTAGTCGGCTACTCCATCAAGCTGTTCTATAATATCCTTATTATTTATTAGCATTGGTTCTCCAGGCATATTTGCTGATGTCATAACATATGCTGGTTCTAAGGTATATTTAAATAGGAGGTGGTGTAATCCTGTGTAGGGTAACATTACTCCCTGGTTATGTAGTCCAGGAGATAGTTCTTCTGAGAGATCATAATCCTCTGATTTATCTAGTATTACTATTGGCCTTTCAACTGATTCTAGTATATCCTTTTCCTGTGTACTATATTTTGCATACAAGCCAACAGTTTCAATATCTGGACTCATACATGCAAATGGCTGTGTTTTACGTCCAAGTCTTTTTCTTAGAGTCTCTATTGGTTCATCAGTTGATGTTTTACACACTAAATGTGTTCCACCAATACCCTTCACTGCTAATATGTTACCCTCATCTATTAGTCTACTAGCCTCACGTATAGTATCATTAGAGAATACTTCTCCATCCTTATATAGGAATACTTGTGGTCCACAGTCAGGACAACATGTTGCCTCTGCATGATAACGTCTATCTATTGGGTCATGATATTCATCACTACAACTATTACATAAAGGGAAGTCATCCATTGTAGTGTTCTGTCTATCATAGGGTACATCTTTTATTACTGTGAATCTTGGACCACAGTTTGTGCATGCTGTAAATGGGTAATAGTAGTGTCTATTATTCATATATAGTATTTCATCTAGACATTCTTGGCATATACTCATATCTGGTGGTATTACTGCTGATCCAGATACTTCATCACTACTTTCTATGATTACAAAGTCATCATATATCTTAGAGTTCTCATCTACCTCTTCCTGGAATGTTATTGTGATGTTATGTATTTCTGATCTTGGGGGCTTATGTTCTTCTAGTTCTTGTGCAAATAAGGTGATATCATCATATGGTCCTTGTATTATTATTTCTACAATGTTTCCCATGTTACGTACGTATCCTGTTAGATTCATTACTTTTGCTAGTCTATAGACTGTAGGTCTAAAACCTACTCCTTGAACTATTCCTTCAACTAATAATTTTGCAGTGTAATTTACCATGATTTCACCTTTCTTATAGTTATTTATACAGTTACTATTATTTTATATTATAAGTTAAGTATATAAAAAAAGTATTATCATACCTTAAATTAATGTTGGTTTTATTATGAGAGAGATTTTAAGTAAGTTAATTAATAATGAAATATCCATTAGTGAGGCAGAAGAACAATTAAAGATTAATCAGATCCAAGAGTTAGGTGATAATGTTAAGTTTGATGATAATCGTAAGGATCGTGTGGGTATTCCAGAGGCTGTTTATTCACATGGAAAAACTGATGATGACTTACTAACAATCATCAATAATCTTAAATTTAATGACCAGTTAATGGTAACTAAACTTGGAAGTAGTCGTTTTAATCAACTAAAAAATCAAATAAACAGTGATGTTCTAGAATATTGTACTTATCATGATAAGGCATCTATATTAACCATCAATAAATCATCACCTTCAAAACTTAATGGAAAAGTAGGTATTATAACAGCAGGAACAGCCGATATACCAGTAGCAGAGGAAGCACGAATCACAATAGAACAATCAGGATTTGATGCAATAAAAACATATGATGTAGGAGTAGCAGGAATACATAGACTAATAGATAAAATCACATACCTCCTAGAAGAACATGTTGATGTGATAATAACAATTGCAGGTATGGAGGGAGCACTACCCTCCGTTGTAGCAGGTCTAGTTGACACACCAGTAATAGCTGTTCCAACATCTACAGGTTATGGTGTAGGAGAAAAAGGATTCACAGCACTATTTGCCATGCTACAATCATGTGCACCAGGAATAGCTGTAATGAACATTGATAATGGATATGGTGCAGGAGTATATGCTATTACAATACTAAACCAGATAAATAAAAGAATAAACAATGATAAATAACCACCTAAAACTACCCTTTTTTTAAAAAAACATGATCATAGAATAAATCTAGAATAATTATGACAAAAGTAATTTCTAAGTAAATTTCAATAAAAATAGTTCTTAAAGTAAATAATGGGGTCACTGGGATTTGAACCCAGATCCTAGGATTTCTCTTGTCTCAGCACTCCAATTGATCATCATAGTATGCCTCAGTATGCGCGCTATTCATCAAAGACAACTGGAGTCCCAGATGATGCCTGGTTACACTATAACCCCTAACGTGTATTATTAGTGCTAAGAATATAATCAAAGGACTATTTATAACTATTTCAAACATGATATATAAAGTTTTAGGTTAACTATGAAGAGAAAATGAAATTAGATATACTCCTAATCACTAGAAAACATACATAATCATATTTCAAGCATACATTAATAAGTAATCCCTGCAATCATATACATCATGAAAAGAATTCCAAGTGTAAAAATATATTAAAATATAAAATTATCTAAAAAAAATGTGAATGGGGGTTAAGATATAGGTTTAAAAAAACCTAATTATTTTGTTAATTTATTCAACTACTGTTAAAGTTAATGAAGCCTCAGCCTTATTGTAATAAGTGTTCTCACCAGCAATAATAGTAATTGTGTATGTTGGGTTTGTAAATGAGTTTGTGTATAGTGTTAAGTCAATTACACCGTCAACAACTTTTACTTGTGTGAATGTTTTACCATTGA
>JAJQHG010000090.1 GCA_021199865.1 Methanosphaera sp.
ATATTCTTGAATACCTACTATTTTAGCACTACTGAATAAAATAGGGTTTTTTTTATATAAACTTGTTATTACATTAAGTTATAAATTTTAGAAAAATATTATAGGAGTTGTTTGTGTGCCATTAGATGAATCTGGTGGAGGAGCTTCATCCTCAACAATTAAATTAGAGGAATTTTTTAGTACTCGTAGTAAAGACGAAGTATTTGAAATATTAGATAGTTTCCCTGAAGAAAAGTCTGTAATTATCGACTATAATGATTTAGAAGTTTTTGATCCAGATAGTGCTGATTTATTAATTGAGAAGCCTGAGGAAACACTTGATGCTTCTAGTAGGGCTATTTCTAATATTGATCCACAACGTAAGAATGCTCATCTTAATGTTCGTTTTAAGAATGTTCGTAACATGGTTCCTCTAAGGAATCTACGTAGTGAATTTATTGGTAAGTTTATTGCTGTTGATGGTATTGTTAGGAAGACTGATGAAATTCATCCACGTATCATTACTGCTGTATTTGAGTGTAGAAGTTGTCTTAGGGTACATGAAGTTGAACAGAAGACTAGTATGATACATGAACCTGCTGTATGCCAGGAATGTGGTGGTAGAAGCTTCAAGTTACTTCAAGATGAATCTGTTTACATGGATACACAAACAGTTAAAGTACAAGAACCATTAGAGAATCTTTCTGGTGGTGATCAGCCAAGACAAATAAATGTTATACTAGAAGATGATATGGTTGATACCCTAACACCTGGTGATAAGGTACGTATAACAGGTGTACTAAAGACTGCTAGAGATGAGAGAACAAAGAGGTTTAATAATTATATTTATGGAAACTATATTGAGCCACTCGAACAAGAGTTTGAAGAACTGGATATTACTCCAGAAGATGAAGAGAAAATCCTTGAGCTTGCACGCCAACCAGACATCTATGAACAGATCATTGACTCTACAGCACCATCAATCCAGGGATACTTTGATGTTAAAGAAGCAATAGCTTTCCAATTATTTGGTGGAACATCAAAAGAATTAGATGATAAGACCCGTGTAAGAGGAGATATGCACATATTAATTGTTGGAGATCCGGGTATTGGTAAGTCTCAGATACTTAAGTATGTATCTAAGCTTGCACCACGTGGAATATATACTAGTGGTAAAGGTACTAGTGGTGTAGGTCTAACAGCTGCAGCTGTACGTGATGATCTTGGTGGTTGGAGTTTAGAAGCTGGTGCTCTTGTACTTGGTGATAAGGGTAATGTGTGTGTTGATGAGTTAGATAAGATGCGTGAAGAGGACAGAAGTGCAATACACGAAGCTCTAGAGCAACAAACAATATCCATTGCAAAGGCAGGTATTATGGCTACACTTAACAGTCGTTGTAGTGTACTTGCTGCTGCAAACCCTAAGTTTGGACGTTTTGATAGATATAAATCTATTGCTGAACAGATTGATCTACCTTCACCAATTCTTTCACGTTTCGACTTAATATTTATTATTGAGGATAAACCTAATGCTGAGCGTGACTATGAATTAGCAGGTCATATCTTAAAGATTCATCAAGAACAAAGTGTTCCATATACTATTGAGCCAGAGCTTATGCGTAAATATATTGCATATGCACGTAGAACTGTTTCACCAACATTATCTAGTGAGGCAACAAAGGAGTTACAGGACTTCTATGTAACTATGCGTAGTGGTGCTATAGAAGAGGATTCACCTGTACCTATTACTGCTCGTCAACTAGAAGCACTAGTACGTATAGCAGAAGCTAGTGCACGTATACGTCTAAGTAATGAGGTAACAAAGGAAGATGCACAGCGTGCTATTCAGCTACAAGAGAATTGTATGAAACAGATAGGTTATGATCCTGATACTGGTAAGGTTGATATTGATAAAGTTGAAGGTAGAACATCTAAGTCTGAACGTGACAAGATTAATATTGCTACAGAAGTAATAAAAGAGTTATCTGAGGAATATGAAGGTAAAGCACCTAAAGCTATAGTATTTGCTGAACTATCTGATCGCTATAATATTGGTGAGGCTGAAGCAGAGAAACTTATTAGTATGTTAAAAAGTAAGGGTATTGTTTATCAGCCAACAGATGATCACTATGGAATGACATAGGAACAATATTTTCCAGGTTAATAAATTGCTAATCAATGCTTTTAATATGTAGTATAAATTAAATAGTAAGTATTTACAAATATTATATTATACTGAAAAATTTTATAACTATAATTTTATCATTTATTAAATATGGGGGAGAAGAATTAATGTCTAAAACTAATGATTTTGATGATTATGAGGCTCTACTAGATGATGCCTATGAACAGTTACCAGACACTGTATTTGAGACTAAGAGATTTAAAGTACCTAAGGGATACTCTGTAATCCAAGGAAATCGTACAATAATTAAGAACTTCAGTGATGTTTCAAGAACACTTAACAGAGATCCACAACACGTACTTAAATTCTTATTAAGAGAACTTGGTACATCTGGTAATATTGAGGGAAACCGTGCAATACTCCAAGGTAAATTCACACACTACGTGATAAATGATCGTATAAAGGAGTATGTGGATAGCTATGTAATGTGTCATGAATGTAATAGACCAGATACAATCATTATACGTGAAGATCGTATTGACATGTTAAAATGTAGTGCTTGTGGAGCACGTGCACCACTAAAATCATTATAATAGTCCATACTATTATAAACCTTTTTTTAAACTCCGTGAAAACATACTTATTTTAAAGAATAACTAATAGAATAGAATTAATGTTGAGTGATTAAATGTTTTGTCTTTTATGTAATGCTGATGAAGAATTATATGATGGATTATGTAGAGATTGCTACTTAAAGGAGTTTACTCCAGCAACAATAGATCAACATGCTACATTCACTGTATGTTCACATTGTGGTGCTAGCCTAAAACATGATAAATGGGTACAGTCTGGATACTATGATGATGAAATAATTAATGATGCTATCACAGAGAAGCTTGAAGTAAGTGATAAGCTAGAAGATGTAGAAGTATACACAGAGATTACAAATAATAGGAATACAGTGTATGACTGTGTACTACATATTAATGGTGTATTACTAGGTGAAAGTGTAGAGTATACTTATCCTGTTGAGGTTAAGGTAGAAAAGAGTGTGTGTCCTGATTGTAGTAAGTTTTACTCAGGATACTACGAGGCTGTAATACAACTTAGAGCAGATAAGCGTAAGCTTGATGAGGATGAAATAAATAGTGCTGATGAATTCATATCAAATGAGATTCAAAGACTATGTAAAACTAATAAGTTAGCCTATGTAACAAAACGTGTTGTTCTAAAGGAAGGTATTGATTACCAGGTAGGCTCATATAATGTTGCACATAAGATCTGTGTTAACATGCAAAAACAGTTTGGTGGAATAATTACTGAGTCAAGAAAGATTGTTGGACATGATAAATCTAAGAGTCGTGACCTGTATCGTTCATGGATCTCTCTAAGACTACCATCATGTAAACATGATGACTTCATAGAATATGATAATAAAGTACTCAAAGTAACTAAGATTGGAAGTCATAAACTTGTGGGATTAAACCTTGAAACACATAAGGAAGAATCAATACCATGGAAGGAGTATGAGAGTATAGACAAGGTTGCAACACAGGATGATGTTAAGTCAACAATAATAACTAATATTACACCAGATATTATACAGATACTTGATCCTGACACATATATGCCAATTGACTATGAATGGATAGACTCTATGAGTAAATATAGTATTGGTCAAGACATAAATGTCATAAAGATAAAAGAGAAGATATACATATTAATATAATAATAGAATCAAAGCCCGTTAGGGGAGGACAAATTAATGGATATAGATACAGCAATAGAAAATATTACAAAAAATACTCTTGAAGTAATAGAAGAGGATGAACTAAGAGAAATATTAAAGAAGGATGAAAAAGTAGCATACGTTGGTTTTGAACCATCTGGAAAGATACACTTAGGCCATGCATTAACAATTAAGAGAATGAAGGCACTTCAAGATGCAGGATTTACCATAAAGATATTTATAGCAGACCTACATGCATACCTTAATGGTAAAGGAACACTAGAAGAATTAGCACAAACTGCTCAATATAATATGAAGTGTTTCAAGGCTCTAGGACTAAGTGAGGATACAGAATTTGTTATGGGATCAGACCGTATGACAAGAGAATACATCTTTAAGGTGATTGAAGCTTCAAAACATGTTACTATCCAAAGAGCACAACGTAGTATGGCACAGATCTCAAGAGATGAGAGTCATAATGTAGCAGAAACATTATATCCATTAATGCAAGTAATAGACATATATGACTTAGGTGTTGATGTAGCAGTTGGTGGTATGGAGCAAAGAAAGATCCATATGCTAGCAAGAGAATTATTACCAAAGCTTGAACTAGATGCACCTGTATGTATACATATACCACTTATCCATGGAACTGATGGATCAGATAAAATGTCTAGTAGTAAGGGAAACTTCATAGCAGTAGATGATGATCCTAAAACAATAAGTAAGAAGATTAATGAAAGCTACTGTCCTATGGGACAAACAGAGGATAACCCAGTATTAGAACTAGCACACTACTACATCTATGATGAACATGAGAAAATGTTAATAGAAAGACCTGAAAAGTTTGGTGGAAACCTCGAGTTAACAGAAGAAGAGTTACTAGACTTATACTCCAAGAAAGAGTTACACCCAATGGACTTAAAGAATACTGTAACTAAATACTTAACAGATAAACTTGAAAGTGTACGTGTATACATGGAAGAAAACTAGGTGATATAATGGTTAAACATACAATGAGAGTAATTAGTGGTATGCAACCTACACAGGTAGATGAGATGATAGAAGAGTATCATCTTAACATGCTAAGAACAGATAAGGGACTACTCTTATTTGAGGGTGAACTAGAGGATTTAAGACGTGCATCTAAACATGTTGTTGATGTTACACTACCTCCTGGCCCTACTGTCACAGAAATAAAGGAAGCTATTGATAAGTTTGATTTAGAATTAAAACAGTCAGATGATGGACCTAAACTTCATGGTCCACTAGATAAGATTAATGATGCTGTAAACTTCATGGTTGACAGTATGACTGAAAGATTAGACTTATAACTACTCTCCAACTATTTTTTCCTATTTACTTGATTTTATTAATAAATAAATTTATTATTTTTTATTACTAAAAATATTTCTAGTAAAAGATTTTATGAGTGATAATATGGATATACCACAAATGCGTAAGAAAGAATATGAATTAACAGACATAGACGAGATAAAAGAATTAGTTGATAATGCAGAGATTATGCATATAGGTATTAATAATGGTGAATATCCTGTTGTTGAACCTCTCAGTTATGGTTATGAGATTATTGATAAAACAATAGTATTATATTTCCATGGTTCATATGAAGGCTTCAGATATGAATTATTAAAGAAGGATAACCATGTATGTGTAACCATTAATTCTAATGTTAGTTATGTACATGATAATCCTACAGCAAACTTTGATAGTATTGTAGGTTATGGTGAAGCTGTAGAAATAGAGAAGGATACTGATGAGAGAGTTAAAGCTATGGAATTAATATTAAAGAATTATGGTATGGAAGATGTGAAATTCCCACCAGAAGCCTTTAATGGACCTAGTGTATTTAAGATTGTATTAGATAATTATCAAGCTAAACGTAAGCAGGATATGTAATTCTTCTTTTAACCATCCATTTTTTCTATTTTTTCTTTTATTATTTTACGTATATCTTCTTGTACTTTATCTATTGAACCACTAGAATCTACTAGTATCATGTTATCCTCTTTTTCTAGTAGATCATGATAATTTCTTCTTGTTAATTCTAGGAAGCTTAAATTCTCAAAGCATTCCTCATTATCACATCGTTTTATTGCTATTTTCTCATCTAAATCTAGGAGTATTGTTATATCTGGTCTTGGTGTATACTTATTTACATCAAATATCCATTGAGTATCTATTGAACTATTGTCCTGATAGGCTATACTTGAATAGAATGATCTATCACTTAATAGTATTAGCTCAGTACTTCCTTTAGCTTCTAGTATCTCTTCTTTTAGTGTCAATCTATCTGTTGCAAATAGTAGTGTTAGTATTTGCTGGTTTATATCACTTGTTGAATTAGGATCTTGTAGTTTTCTACGTATAAGTTTTCCTATATCTGATTGTGTTGGTTCACGTATTATACGTGTGTTATATCCTTCATCCTTTAACCATTGATATAATATTTCTGTTTGTGTTGTTTTACCTGACCCATCTATTCCTTCTAGTACAATATACATCTGTCTACATCCATGTAATGTTTATTATTAATGGATATATTAGTTGAAAATCTTAATGTTATTGGTTATCATAAGAAATTTAAAAGACTTTTGTAAGATATATTATTAACTTATTATTCTATCATGAGTAAATTATTATAAATGCTTTTGATGTTTTATTATTTTTGTGGAGGAGTATTGTGTCTGATTTTACGAAATTATTAGTTCCAGCTGGTTCTATGGATGAATTAGAGGCTGGTGTTTATGGTGGAGCAGATTGTGTCTACTTGTCTGGTAAGAGTTATGGTGCTAGAGGTTATGCTGATAACTTTGGCTATGATGAGTTAATAGAGGCTATAGACTTTGCTCATAGTCATAATGTTAAGGTGTATGTTACTGTTAATACATTGATATTAAATAGTGAGATGGCTGATGTAGTTGAGTATGTCTACTTTCTTTATAGTCATGGTGTGGATGCTGTTATTGTACAGGATTTAGGTCTTGGAATGCTGATATCACAACTTATTCCTGATCTAGAGTTACATGCTTCTACTCAGATGACTGTCTATGATTATCCACATGTTAAATGGTTATCAGAGAATGGTTATAGTAATGTGAATCTCTCACGTGAAGTATCTCTAGATAGGATTAGTGAGATTATTTCTAGGAAGAATGAGTATCATCATGATATAGATGTTGAAGTATTTGGTCATGGTGCACTATGCTACTGTTATTCTGGTCGTTGTCTTGCTTCATCATTCCTTGGTGGTCGTAGTGGTAATAGGGGTTTATGTGCCCAGCCATGTCGTATGAGGTATAGTTTTGAGGATACTTATAATGTGCCTTTAGCAGAGAATAATTACTTATTAAGTACTAAGGATCTGTGTACCTATAGGAGTGTTGATAAACTCGTTGATGCTGGTGTTGATTCTATAAAGATAGAGGGTCGTATGAAGAGTAGTGACTATGTTGCTATTGTTACACATGCATATAGAAATGCATTGAATGGTGATGCTAGTGATTCTGATTACTTACTACTTAATCTTGCATTTAATCGTGGTTTTAGTGGTGGATACATGTTAGAGGATGATTCATCAAGTATTATGGGTCGTGATCATAGTGGTTCTATTGGTTATCCTATTGGACGTGTGTTGAAGGTTAATTATCATAGTATTACTATTGAGTATTTGAATAGAAAGTATCCTACCAAGATTATTCCTGGTGATGGTATTAAGTTTGAGTTTGAGAATGATACGTGTGGCATGTATGTTAATCAGATACGTAGCCAGTCTAAGAGGAAGATTACTATTGCAAAGAATAAGGATATCCGTATAGAGAAGGATTCATTAGTATATCTTACATACTCTAAGTATTTACATGATGAGGCCACCAAGATTATTAAGAGTAGGAAATCTAATAATATAGTACTAAATTTAGGTGTCTCTATAAATAGTGATGGCTACATGCAAATAGATGCGTATGATAATAGTAAGCAAAAGATTGTTTCTATTCTTAGTAGTCAACCATTAGATGTTGCAAAGAATAAGCCATTAACTAGGGATACTATAGTAAAGCAGTTATCTAAGACTGGTGATACCAAGTATGAGATAGAACGTATTGATATACCTTTACTACCTGATAACCTATTTATACCGATAGGACAACTAAACCAGTTAAGACGTAACCTACTAGAAGAGGTTGATAGAGTAACTAGTATAAAACCAGGTAGTGATAACTTAAATCAAGTCATGGACAATATTAAGTCATTTAAGAAGGATTACTTTAGTCATGATAATAAGAGCAATAACAGTATAAGTTGGAATTGTTATGTTGATAGTTTAAGTAAGGCCGAAGTTGTAGCTGGATATGATTATATTGATACAGTGTATCTTGATTTAAGCTTTAATTATGATTCATTAGATGAATACTTTAGAGAATCATATGATATATTATACTCCCTAGCAAATAGTAATAAGAGTATTGTCTGGATTCTTCCATCACTACTAGAGGAAGAATACATATCAAGGGTAGCAGAGATCCTATTAAAACTAGACAGAGAAGATGTACAGATAAGTATTCAGTGTGATGATATAGGTGTTGCTAGCCAACTAGATGCACAAGCTTACTATTCTAATAGTAATGTATATAATAATTATACTATAGAACAATTAGAAGGTGACCCTGGATTTAAGAGGATAATGGTATCACCTGAATTATCCCTAGAGGATATTAAACAGTTAAAATCAACTGATAGTGATTTAGAACTTAAAGTCTTTGGTAATGTTGAGATAATGATTACTAAGGATAATTTTAAGGATATTATTAAGGATGATGTTGGTAGTTTCTACTACTTGGTAGATAAGAGAAATAATAAGTATCCCTTATTTATTGATGCATCAAGTCATAGTCATATCTATGATTATAGGGTTCTTGATTTATCACAATACATTGATAATATAAGTAAAACAGGTATTAATAGTCTTAGTATAGATCTTAGATTGTTTGGTGAGAATAGGATTATGAGTATTCTTAATTACTATGAAAAAATAGCTTGTGGTGAGGATACTAATGGTTGCTACATGGATATAGGTTATAGAAGTTTATTTGAATGTAACTTTAGTAGAGGTTTATATAAAAAGAATTAATTAGGGATGAGTAATTCATTATAGAAATTGATCACCACCTACTCTTCTTAACCAACTATTTTTTTCTAGATGATTCCAATCATGTTTAGGCCTATGTATAATACTATGATTATATGGCATGCTTTCAGGTATTTTTCATCTATCTTTGCAGACCATTTAGCTGCATATCCTGATATGATTATACTTGTTGCTACTAGGAATATGAATTGTATAATATTTACATATCCAAGTGAGTATGAGGGTAGTCCTGTAACATTCCATCCTAGTACTATGTATGCTATTAGTCCTCCAAGGCTTGTTGCAATTATTGTTGCAGATGATGTTCCAACTGCTTTATGTGTTGGATACTTTAATAGTAGTGTTAGTAGAGGTATCATTATTACTCCACCACCTACTCCTAGTAGTCCACAAAGTAGTCCTGCTATTGTTCCACTTAATAGATGTGCTATTTTACTATCGGATATTTCATCATCATTTTCTGGGTATTTGACAAATACCATGTTAACTACTGATAATATACACATTACTCCAAAGAGTAGTTCTAGTATTTCTACATTAGTATGAACTGATATGAATGCTCCTACCATTGATCCTATGAAGCCCATTATCATCATAGGTTTCAAGTATTTTGTTACTACGTTTCCATTCTTCTTGTGCTGTAGTGTTGACCGAGTCATTGTTACACAGATGACGGCCAGGCTTGTTGCAAAGGATACTGTTATTGCAAGATCTGCTTCTAGTCCTGTTTCTAGTAACAGGGCATATTGGAGTGGTGTTAGTATGACTCCTCCACCTACTCCTAGTAGTCCTGCCATTAGTCCTCCAATTAATCCTCCAAGTAATAATAATATTATGTATACTACAAAATCCATTTTTTGTGATCCTAGTGTTTAGTAATAATTTTTTATATTTCTCCTATAATTTATATTATAGTAAGTGTTACTGTTCTGATTTTTGAATTAATTTAGATTATCCATTTAATCAATAACTTCAATTATATTAAAAGTAGACTTAATAATTATAGGGTAAACATTTTGACATAATACTTTTAGAATGTATATAAATAATTATTATTAACCCATCATTGTAATTAGTAAATATTTTTGATATAATGTATATCTCATAACAATATTTTGGTTAAGAAGTATATTCAGGATTCACCATAATTAAATAGAGATATAATTATTTTTTAATCTGGATATGATTATTAATTAGTAATTATAGAAAAGATAGTATAATGATATCTTAGGGAAGTGTTTAGGATAATAGATCTAGAAAATATTAAAGGTGTTGGAAAACGCTTAGCAGAGCGTATACTCAATACATATGATGGTTATGATAATTTTATTGAATCAATGAAGAACTATGATATTGATAAATTATTGAATCTTAATGGCCTAAGCCAACAGAAGGCACTAGAAATAGTTAGATATGTAGAAAATGAGGGTAATATCTCTGAAGACTTCCTGAAAACACAACAAGCTGAAGATATCTATAAGGATATAATTAATAGGATACTATGCTTTAGTAATACTAGTTATGCTACCAATAGAATAAGACTACTTAGACCATCAAGTAACATAGAAGAAATAAATAAGACACACAAATTAATAAGTAGTACCCTTGAGTCTCTAAGAGACTTAGACTATGATTATATCAGATCACTCTACTCTAATATTAAGTTGCTCAGTAGTGATGTGAAGATAAGATTTAATGATACATATGCAATTGTATGTGAGGATTATGATGACTATCTATACCTACTTGAGAATAATATGAATAAGTATTGTAATATCTACTCAGTAGAGGATCATGCAAAACTAGATGAATATGAATTCATAATCTATGTCTATAATGAGTATAATGTAGAGCCAGGTGAGACCGCAAACATTATAAGTGTATCCAATAATGCACCATTATATGAAATACAGCCAAAGATAGTAATTGACTACTATAAACATAATAGGCAGATACTAGAAAATGTGTATGAGCTAAGAAATTATATAGGTATGGATAGTGTTATTGATGAAGTACTAAGTCAACTAGATAACCTAACAGTAGATGATAATAACCTAGATGGCCTAGAAGAATATGTAGAAGAACTAAAGACAAAAACAGACATAGAGATAGATCAGAGAATAAAGAATACTAATCTTAGTGGAGAAGAAGTACTACAATTAATGGCTAATGAGGGAAACTATCCAGAGAAAATACAAACCATATTTGATGAAGAACTACATAATGCACAAGACCAGATAAAAAATACATATAATATCGATATTGATCCATTTATTGTAAAGTATCCACTAGAAATAGATCATGATGAGATACAAAGAGTATGTACAAATAGTAATATGACAAGATACCTCACATTATATGAGAAAGAAGTCTTAGCCTGCAAGAAATTAGAATCATTGAAGAGTACTGTGATAAATGAGACAATAGAAACAATACATTATGATTATAATTTTACACTTTGTTGCTTTAGTAAATACTATGATCTTACAATGCCACAAATAGCTGATGAATATCAATTAAATGAAGGTTTACACCTAAATCTTAAGAGTGAAGAAAAAAAGGGTAATATTAATGCTACACCAATAAACTACTGGTTAAATGAGGATAATAATATAGTACTATTAACAGGTGCAAATAGTGGAGGAAAAACAACACTACTAGAGACATTAGCTCAACACTCTATAATGGCACACATGGGACTAGGCGTATGCTCTAAAAGTTCAACTGTACCACTAAATAGTCAAGTATACTATTTTACAAAGAAACAATCACTTAATGCAGGTGCATTTGAAACATTTCTTGAATCATTCATACCTGTTACTATAGGAGAAGATAAAAAATTAGTATTAATAGATGAATTAGAGGCAATAACAGAACTAGAAGCATCAATAAAAATAATAATAGGATTCATAGAACACCTCAAAAATAAGCAGTCATATACTGTTATAGTAACACATATGGCACCAGAGATACTTAAGAAGATCAATGATATTAATATAAGAATAGATGGAATAGAAGCAAGTGGCTTAGATGATGATTATAACCTGATAGTAAATAGAACACCAAAAATAGATTATCTAGCAAATAGTACACCAGAACTAATACTAAAAAGAATATATGAAAAATCAGATGAACCACTGAAAAGCGTGTATAAAGATATATTAGAGAAGTTCTAGACTAAACTCCTACTACCAAAACTTTTTTATAAATAGATTATTGCCTGTTTACTAACTCTCCAGATCACAGATAGATTACCAACATTTCTCACCGAGCAACCCTCGTACCAGGCAGACACAAATTAATACTAAAATGTCCATTACAGACTATGTATAAGAATACATAAAGTATCACTCCTAAAAGGATGCGTCAATAAATACTATGTAAAATAAAGTATTTCAATATTATTA
>JAJQHG010000103.1 GCA_021199865.1 Methanosphaera sp.
GTATAACGTAACATTAAATAATTAATGAATAATAGTGGATGAATTAAATTGAAGATAAAGAAAAGAAACTTCCTAAAAAATAAGAAAGTTAAGGAAATCAAGAATAATTTATCACAATATGAAGAGATTATTCCAAAAAAAGCAAAAGTAGAACTAGTAAAGATTGAAGACCTACCAGAAATATACCTAGTTGATGATGAACCATTACTAATGCAGAGTAATGATGAAATTATACCAACACTTAAAGCTGCCCTGAAAATGGATATAGACTCAAAATATGCTACAGTAGATCAAGGAGCAATAAACTTCGTAATAAAAGGTGCAGATATAATGTCTCCAGGAATTGTTGAGGCTGATGAGACCATAACACCTGGTGAAACCATAATAGTACTAGATGATGTACACAGAAAACCATTAGCAATAGGTACAAGTCTTATCACAGGACAAGAAATGATGGATAATGATAAGGGTAAAGCTATAAAGAATCTGCACTATGTAGGAGACACTATCTGGAACTTAGATATCTAGGAGAATATAAATGGATAATAACATAAAACTCAAATACTCCTCAGGTAACGTATTATCACCAAAAATACATAAAGTGGGACTTATTGCTCTAGGATCACATAGAGAAAATCATGGAAGTGTACTACCTATAGATACAGACTCTAAAATTGCAGCAAATGTAACTCTACATGTAGCAACAACAACTGGTGCAACATATCTTGGTATAATCTATGCAGCAACAGAATATGACTATGTAAAGCATGGAGTCCACTTAGATAAGAATGAACTAATAGATAAACAGATTATACCCCAACTAATAAATGCTAGAGAACAACTAGGAATAGAACATGTTATTATAGTTAATGGTCATGGTGGAAATAACCTGATAATACCCAAAATAGACCAAATTAGTAGAAAAACAGGACTTAACATTATACTAAATAATAGTATCATAGAAAATGAGGGACCTCATGCATGTAGTGGTGAACTATCAATGGGTAAAGTTCTTGGAATAATAGATGAGAAGAAAATAAAAGAACATAATAACTTCCAAATAAATCCCGAGGTAGGTATGGTTGGATTAAACCTTGCAAGAGAAAATAACTCCATAATTGATAATGAGGCTAGAATAGTCGAAGAAGAAGGATTCTATGTAGACAATAATTATGGTGAAGAATTACTAGATAATGCAATTAAGTCAGTAACTAGTGATGTGAAATCACTAATATAAGACCTATTTATTATCTATATACATTCCTTACCTATTTACTAATACTATATACATTCATATCCAAATACATTCCTTATCTATTACTTAACTAAATATTAACTTTATTTACCTAACTCTATTTTTTTAATTAACTGCTTAGTTTTATTACTCATCTTCTTATTATTAAATGCTAAGCTTATACGTGATATTGCCTCTAGTGATCTAATTACCTGGTCAAGCCAACTGAATATATCACCTGGATATATATGTACATCATAATTAGTCATGAAGTACCTACTAATATAGTTTGGACTACCACCAGATAATCTCTGCCTAATAATCTTATCAGATATATTTGTTTCTAGACAGTCACAGAATGGTCTTTCCTGACAATTACATGATAGGAAATCTACTTGTAATGAAACTATCTTTTCAACATATTGTGGATCAAGCTTTGCTAATACATCAGCAGATGTTAATATGTCCCTTGTTGAATCAGCAAATAGGCGTGAACTTATATTAGTCTTTAGGGTACTAGATAGTCGTGTTGCTAACCTGTTACTAATATATGCACTGTCAAATGGTTCAATCTTCTCAACAACTTGTAATGGATCCTTTTTTAAGTGTTTTCTGATATATTCTGCCTTATCAATCTTTAGGAATGATAATGATACTGCTCTACCATAACGTGTTGGTAGTAAAACATTCTTATTATCCTTATGATACCTAATTAGCTTCTTATCATATAATACATTTAGTGCATCATCAAATAGTATTGGTAGCTCCATATCATCATATTTAGACTTAAGATTATTAATGTCAGGGTTTTTTGTTGCACAAATATCTGCTAGTATTTGTTCATATACATCATCCTCACTATACTCAACATTAATATTATCCACATCACTATCAAGCAAATCTATTGCTACCTCTTCTTCTAGACTACCCTCATAATCCTTGTTAAGCTCTGGTAATAGATATACCTTACCTTTATCATGGAAGGATGGTCTACCTGCACGTCCTAACATCTGTGAGAACTCATTGTTTGTTAGCCACTTATTTCCCATACGTAGTGTTTCAAATAATACTTGTGATGCAGGAAAATCTACACCAGCAGCAAGTGCAGCTGTTGTTACAACAGTAGATATCTCCTGGTTAGCAAATGCCATCTCAATTTCTAACTTCTTCGAATATCATCATCCTGCATGATACGCACTAGCAGAGATCCCCTTCTTTTCTACTTGTTGGGCTATCTGATGAGTTTTACGTCTAGAATTTGTGAATATAATTGTTTGACCCTTATATCCCTTTGATGACTTTGAGTTAAATTCCTTCTTTGATAGTTTTCCTAGTAAATCCTTCTTCTCATACTCACTCTTTGTATATATTAAGTGTCTTTCTAGTGGTACTGGTCTTTGCTTATATTCTACTAGTTTCATGTTAAAGTCATTAGCTATTTGTTTAGCATTCTTAACTGTTGCTGATAAACCTATTAATTGTGCCTTAGGATATAACTGCATTAGACGTTTTACTAGTCCATTAAGTCTTGGTCCACGCTCCTCTTCATCTAGCATGTGTATTTCATCTATTACAACAGTGCCAATATTACCTAATTGTTCATGATTACCACTACGTAGCATGAAGTCTAATCCCTCATATGTTGCAACAATAATATCAGCCTTAGCTGTTGAACGATTAGCTATGGTTAGCTCACCCTTAGCCTTTATACGATTTGATCCAACCTTTATTGCAACATTTAATCCTAACTGTTTATATTGCTTCTTAAAATCCCTGTATTTCTGGTTAGCTAGTGCTACTAGTGGTGTTAGATATATGAACTTCTGTTTCTTCATTGCTTTAGGTATAGCTGCCAGTTCACCAACAAGTGTCTTACCACTAGCTGTTGCTGATACTACCATGAGATTCTCATTCTTTAGTAGGCCACTATTAAGTGCTAATATTTGTACGGGTAGTAAGTGTTTAACCTTCTTTGAGAGAATGTTCTTGAAGCCTTTTGGTAGCTTTAATTGTTTTGGTGAAATCTTTGGGAAGTTCTCCTTCTTTACCTTAATATTATCATATATTGTTAGTTTATCATGCTTAATTGGATTAAACTTTGGATCAAGAATCTGTAGAACCTTCTCAAGGTTACCTGTTTCATCTAGTAACTTCTTGAAACGTGGATATGATATATCATTATATCCTCTAAGCTTCATAACACGTTTAATTTCCTTCTGTACACAGTTCTTACATATGTATTCATCATATAACTTATATGCTGAGGACTTCTTTATGAGAGTTATTTTTGATTCAAATGTACAGTGACGACAAATATCTACATATTTATAGGGAATATTTAGAGAGTTAAGCATAGCCTCTATTTCTTCATCCTTTGTAGCCAGGTATACATTCTGTTTTCTGAGTATTCTTATAACATCCTTTGGTGTCTTTAGGGTCTCAATATTGTCTTGTTGAATAAAGAATCTGTATGGTCTTATTTTACCATCATCAGTTACTTGTAGTTTAAAGTAGCCATAGAATAGTGGTTCTCTTTGATTATTTAGTGCACCTTTTGCTTGACCTATTGGATATAACTCCACATTCTTCTTGTTACGTCTTAATATAATCATGATATCATATTGTTTTTAATATTGTTCTAAAAATAGTTTTAATCTTATAATGTTTAATTTATAATAGTTTTAATCTTATCTTGTTTAGCTTATAATAGAATATATCTATTTGTTTTTACTTTAAATTTTATCTAAGAAAAACCATGAGTAATATATTCTTTAGGGATATTCCTATAAAATTTATTATTAGTATAACATTATTATTATATTATTATACAAATAATATAACATGTATTAATAGATGAGGAAATAGAACAATGTATAACATGGGAGCATCAACTAAACCAGGATATGATATTGCTAATAAAAGTCGTGAAATAATTAAGTCATTAATTGATGATGAAACAAAGGATCTAACATATGAGGAGAGAGATATTGTAGAGCGTGTAGTACACTCAACAGCAGACCCCGAGTATGCTAAGCTAGTAAAGATTTCTCCAACATTTGTGGATGTAGCACTAGAATCATTTGATAAAAAAGAGGATATATTAACAGATATTAACATGGTAAAGAGTGGTATAACCCGTTATGATGGTGAAGTATACTGTTATATTAGAGATGAACGTGCAATAAAACTAGCAAAGAAAGAGGAGATCACAAGATCCGCTGCAGCTATGCGTATTGCTGCTGAAGATGGCTTTAAGGGAGTTGTTGCTATAGGTAATGCTCCAACAGCACTATATGAGGTAATACGTCTAGTTGAGGAAGGCCAAATGGATGCACGTGCAGTTGCAGGTGTACCCGTTGGATTTGTTGGTGCTGCTGATTCAAAAGAAGCACTAAGTAAGACAGATATACCATATACTATTACAACTGGACCAAAGGGTGGAACACCTATTGCTGTTGCAATAATAAATTCATTATTAAATATTAAGAAGAATTAAGAGGGATTAAAATTGAATCAAGATAAATCAGAAGAATTATATAGACAAGCTGTTGAAGTACTACCTGGTGGTGTAAACTCACCAGTACGTGCATATAAGCCATACCCCTTCTTTGTTAGTAAGGCAAAGGGATCAAAAATATATGATGTTGATGGAAATGAGTATATTGACTACTGTCTAGGATATGGACCACTAGTATTTGGTCATGCAAATGATACTATTATTGAGTCATCCATTGAACAGTTAAAGCTAGGTACTGATTATGGTGTACCATCCCAGAAGGAAATAGAACTGGCCAGGGAGGTTATTGATAGATGTCCATGTGCACAGATGGTAAGATTCACAAACTCTGGTACAGAGGCAACTATGAGTGCAATAAGATTAGCTCGTGGAATAACTGGTAGAGATAAGATAATTAAGTTTGAGGGAACATATCATGGAGCACATGATGCCGTACTAGTAAAGTCTGGTTCTGGTGCTGCTGGTAAGCCTGATTCACCAGGAGTACCTAATGATGCTACAAAGAACACTATCCTAATACCTTATAATGATGAGGATGTATTAAAGGATACAATAGATGAGTATAAGGATGAAATTGCTTGTGTTATATTTGAGCCTATTATGGGAAATATTGGTTGTGTACCACCAAAAGAGGGCTACCTTGAATACCTTAGAGAGATAACTCAGGAGAATAATATAATATTAATTATGGATGAGGTTATAACTGGTTTTAGAATAGCTAGAGGTGGAGCACAGGAGTATTATGGTATAACACCTGATCTTGTAACATTTGGTAAAATAGTTGGTGGAGGATTCCCTATAGGTGCTATTGCTGGTAAAAAAGAGTTAATGGAACAGTTTACTCCTAGTGGAGATATTTATCAGGCAGGTACATTTAGTGGTAATCCAATGTCTATTAATGGTGGATTAGTAGCCTTCAAGGTACTTGATGATAAGTTCTATAAGGATTTACATTCTAAGGGTGAATATCTACGTAGTAATATTAGGGATATACTTGGAAAGCTTGACATACCATACCAGGTAAATGGTGTTGAGTCAATGACACAAGTATACTTTAGTGATAAACCAGTATATGATTATGCTAGTGCACAATTATCTGATACAAAGGGTTTTCTTGACTACTTCCATGGATTACTTAAAGAGGGAGTATTTATTGCTCCATCACAGTATGAATGTTGCTTCATATCTGGTGCACATACAACTGAGGATTTAGATAAAACCTTAAATGCTATAGAAGTAGTACTTAAGAGTTTACAATAAACTCCACTTTTTTTTAAATATTTTTTTAGTAATTTTATTTATTAGGGGATTATATGAAAATTGCGATAGGTCTTGGAGAAAATAAGAATGTGTTAGAGGCTGTTAAAAAGTTTCCATATGATATTAAAATAGCACGTACTAATGAAGAATTAGTTGAATATATGAATGACCCAAGCATTGATGGAACAATTCGTGGCTCACTAGAATCTAATATAATTAAGACTATTAGAGAGACTCACCCACATATCTTTAGAGCATCAATACTTGAGATTGATGGACATAAGTTTATGCTAACACCTGTAGGTATAGATGAATGTGATACAGTTAATGCTAAGAAGACTATTATTAGGGAATGTTCAAGAATTGTGAAAAATAGTGGGCATGACCCTAGGATTGCATTGATATCTGGTGGCCGAAAACAGGACAAGGGACGAAGCCCTAAGATTGATAAATCAATAGATGAGTGTGAAGAAGTAGTACATGAACTTGAAGATGATATGGATATTAAGCATTATTATATTCTCATAGAAGAAGCAATAAGAGATCATAGAAATATTATTGTTGCTCCAGATGGTATAACTGGTAATATTATATTTAGAAGCTTAGTATTAGTTGGTGGAGTAAAAAGCTATGGTGCTATTACATTAAAGCATGATAAACTATTTATTGATACATCACGTTCACAGTCTGTGGAGGGCTACTCTAATTCTATAAGACTACTTGCTAATATTATTGAAGCACAGAAATAATAAAAATAATTGAAGCACCACAATGTAAGATATTGAACACACCTAATAATATCATTAATATAAATTATAAAAATAGTTAATATAATCATTTAACATAAATTATAACAATTGAATTTAGGTAAATATGATAAAAATGACTCTTTTACAACCTTTATACTCCATATATGAATGGTATATTTCCAGAAACTTAGACACAGATAAAATGCCAAATCATGTTGCAATAATAATGGATGGTAATAGAAGATTTTCTAAGCTTCATGGAGATAAAGTCATTGAAGGCCATAAAAGGGGTGTTACAACACTTGAAAACGTACTAGGTTGGTGTATGGATTTAGGTATTAACATAGTAACAGTATATGCATTCTCCACAGAAAACTTTAATAGACCAAAAGAGGAAGTAGACAACCTAATGGATCTATTTGTAAAACAGTTTGCATCCATAACTAAAAACAAGAAGATCCATGATAATAAGGTTAAAGTGAAGGCTGTTGGAAAACTAGATCTATTTCCTGAGAAGGTACTAGAATCCATTAGGATAGCTGAGGAGTCAACTAGTGATTATGAGGGTAGAGTAGTTAATATTGCAATGGGCTATGATGGTAGAACAGAAATTGTTGATGCCTTCAAGAAGATTGCTAAAAAAGTAGAGGATGGATCTCTCAAACCTAATGATATAACAGAGGATATGATTAATGATAACCTTTATACTGCAGGACTAGAGGATCCAAACCTTGTGATTCGTACTAGTGGAGAAGAACGTCTAAGTGGATTCCTATTATGGCAATCATCCTATTCTGAGTTATACTTTACAGATAGTTTATGGCCAGAGCTTAGAAAGGTTGATTTTTTAAGGGCTATAAGATCATATACCTGTAGAGATAGACGTTTTGGAAAATAGGAGAATAATATAATGATAGACTCTCACTGCCACTTGAACTTCACAGATTTTGATGATTATAGGGATGAATTAATTAGTAACACTAAAAAGGAATTTAAGTATGTAATTGATTCTGGTGCAAGTATTGAAAGTAATGAAAGATCCCTGGAATTAAGTAGGAAATATGATGGCTTTATTAAGACCACTATGGGTTATCATCCCGAGTATAGTGGTAATGATAATAAGGAAACTATTAATAAAACAATTGATCAGATAACCCGTAATATTGATAATATACAGGCTATAGGCGAAATAGGACTTGATTATGCGAAGGAGCGTAGTTCCACAGAATATAAACAACAACATACTGTTTTTAGACAATTATTAGAGCTTGCCCAGGAATATGATAAACCAGTAGTATTACATGTACGTGAGGCTGAGGCTGAAGCTCTAGAGATAGTTAAAGAATATCCTGATATTCCTGATGTAATCTTCCATTGTTTTAGTGGATCAAAACAGACTGCACTTGATGTTGTAAATAATGGATACTATGTTTCATTTGCTACAAATGCCCTATTTTCTAAGAAGCATAAAAAGAATATGAAGGCTGTGCCATTAGAGAATATGTTAACAGAGACAGATAGTCCCTACTTATCACCTGTTAAGGGTGAGAATAATCAGCCACTTAACATTAGGAAAACTATTGAGAGAATAGAACGTGCAAAGTCAATTGATTTTAAGGAAATTGAGAAAGTAACAGAGAAGAATGCTATTAGTGTATATAATTTATAGGTGATATTATGGAGAATAATATGATTAAATTATACCTGGATAAGAGATCAGAATATGAATCAAAGATAAAGAGTGATCTAGAAAAAATAGAGGAATCTGTTGTAGAGTTTGCCCAGGATGGTGACTATTTTAGTATTCAAGCATCTGATGAATCCATAATAACATTTAAGGCTAAAATGATTGATGATAAGATGTGTGTACTGATACATACTAATGAGAATCCTGTTGATGTAGAACTTACTAAGCTTAACTTGGTAGAGCATCCAGACCTAATAAAGTGGGTTATACAGAATGATAAGTTTATTAAGGAAGGATTTATGCAGGTACTAATTAATGCTGTTAGAAATGGTGAGGATATTATCACAACACTACGTGCTATGAAGGTTAACTATGAATAATAATATGAAGCCATATGTTCATCTAAATAGTGCTATGACTGTTGATGGGAAGATTGCTACAAGTAATAGTTCCATGAATATATCAGGTAGTGATGACTTAATTAGAGTACACCATCTAAGAAAAAAATATGATGGTATAATGGTTGGAATAAACACTGTTTTAATTGATGATCCAAGACTAACCATACATAAAATTGAAGCAGAAAGGGATGATTATCCAACACGTATAATAGTTGATAGTAATGCTCAAATCCCATCTACATCAAGATGTCTAAATAATGAATCAGATACTATTTTATTAATATCAAAAAGTGCACCAGAAGAGAACATCAGAAAATTAGAGGATAAATGTAGTATCATCATAGCTGGAGAAAAACAAGTTAATTTAGCTGAAGCCCTAAATAAACTATACTCTAAGGGAATCAAAAGTATTCTATTAGAGGGTGGATCAACACTAAACTACTCAATGCTAAAAGAACAATTAGTTGATGAATTATCTATTTGTATAGGATCAAAAATACTTGGTGGAAGAGACTCTAAAACACTAGTTGATGGAGAAGGATTCAGTAAAGAAGACATCATAAAACTTGAATTAAAATCATTTAACCCTATAGATGAAGACATATTACTAGAATATAATGTGAAATATGAATAGAACATTGAATAAGAGAAAAAAAAATAGAGTTAAAAAGGGAAGTGTGAAGTTTAAAGAAAAAAGGGAAGAATGGAATTATATTTTTATTCCATGCTTCTTTAGAACTTTCTCTGGATTATTCTTTAATACATTAATTAATTCATCTTCAGGTATCTGTGCTCCAAGAGCTATTCTCTTAGCTAACTTATAGTCAATTAAGTCACCTGGAGCATGAGTATCTGTATCTAAGACTAAGTTTGCACCATATTCTAATCCTAGTTTTGCAACATGTCCATTACCAAGACAATGCCCACCCCTAGCACTAATTTCTAGTGAAACATCATTATCAACTGCAATTTGTACTTCTTCTTCTGTTATTAAACCTGGATGTCCTATTATATCAACAGATGGTGATTCGGCTGCCATACGATTTGTTCCAGCCTTTACTGGTTCAACAATTGTTTCACCATGAACTACTACTATTTCTGCTCCATAGTTACGTGCCTTATTTGCTAGTTTATCTATTATTTCTGGTGGTACATGTGTTATTTCTACTCCAGGTATTACCTCTATATCCCAGTAATCCCTCATATCATTAACTATTTTTGCTATATCTTCTGCTATTTGTATATTAGATGCATCAACATGATCTGTTATAGCTAGGGCGTTGTGTCCTAATACATCTGCTCTTCTAACAAGCTCTGAGGGTAATAATTCACCATCACTAAATATACTATGGGTGTGTAAATCTATTCTTTTATCTATAGACATGAAAGTTCTCCTTATTTTAAGTGTTTATTTAAATAATAAACTACTTATTTACTTATAATTATATTTATCTATTTATACTGCTAATTATTACTTATAATAATACTTATTTGCTTATAATACTATTATTCTTATAGTATTATTTGCTTATAATATTATTTTTAATATTTTTCCTATAATCTTATTTATGAATGTGAAAGAATATAAATAATAATATGATTAAAGAATTAGAAGTATTTGTTCCATGTCACATAACAGGTTTTTTTGAGATAATTGATAACATAGATCCCCTGTTACGTGGCTCTAGAGGTGCTGGTATAACACTTGATGAGGGTGTAATCACACATACAAGTATATGTGAAGGTATGGGAAACTTAAAAATCACTGTAAATGGTAAGGAAGATAAATTAAATACTATAAGCCCTGTTACTGTAGATATCATTAAGAGTAAGTATAATCTTGACTTATCAGGCTATGATATTACTATTAATCATGATGTTAATCTCCCTATTGGTGCAGGCTTTGGTACTAGTGGATCATTTGCTCTTGGAATAAGTTTTACACTACCATACCTACTTGGAGTTTATCCTACATATAAAGAGGCTGGTGAGATTGCACATTTAGCTGAAATTTCACAGTCAAGTGGTTTGGGAGATGTTATCTCTGAGATTTATGGTGGCTGTGTTATACGCTTACAGCCAGGTTCACCAGTAAATGGTGTAATTGATAAAATTCCGATGACTCAACCTATATATGTTATAACAAAAACACTTGGATTACTAAGTACTAGTTCAATAATTGATGACCCAATCTATAAGAAAAGAATTAATGATAGTGGTAATGCTTTAATTAATAAATTATTGAAGAATCCATGCATATCTGAATTTATTAAGTTGTCACGAAAATTTAGTGAAAACACAAAATTATTAACACCCGAACTTAGAGAAATAATAGAAATACTAAATGATGAAACAATGGGATCCTCCCTGGCAATGCTTGGAAATACTGTATTTGCCCTATCAACAACACCAGATGTATCACTAGATTATAATGTGACAAAAATAAATAATACTGGAATACATTATAATTAGTAACAATCAAAATACGTAATTAATAATCAAAATACGTAGTATACAGGATTCATTAATTAAAATGTTATAAAAAAGTATTAAATATGATAAAAATAGATAAAAAAGTTTGATGTTAAGAATTAAACTTAACATTCCTCAATAGAGTAAACAATACCTTTCTTTTCTAATTGATTAGTTACTCTTGTAGTCATCTTACCTACAGCAAATACAAGTACACTTAAACCCTTTTCTGCTGCACTACAAGTAGCTTCTGCTGTTGCAAACTCAAAGTCTGGATAAATATCTAAGTGGTTTGTTATAGCTCTAGCACTTGTACCTAAAACTCCAATCCTATCAAAGTCATGAGAATATATTTCTTCAATCTTAGACATGTCACATGCACGAGACCCGCCCTCAGCTATAGGGGGAATCTTAATAATAACAACTTCTTTAGGAATGATCTCTATTTCTCCACCAAGATTAATTAATGTAACATCTTCTCCTTCTTTAGCATCACTAAATACCTCCGCATATGCACCTGATTCATCCTCAGTATCTGCATAGAGAATACCATCCTCCATATTTAGCCATACCTGTTCACCTTGATGTAAATCTTCTGCAGCAATAGCTGGCCAAATTGATTTATATCCATTCATTGTTGTTAATACTGAATCAGAGTATGATTTAAGATTAACAGCATCTGTTTTAACCTTATCCACACCATCTTTTGTTAGTTTATATTTAAAGTTTACACTACCAATTTCAACTAAACCATCATTAACCAATGACTTAATATTCTCTGAAACTGCTTGTACAGTAATACCTAATTCATCAGCAATATCCTTCTGTTTTAAGTGAGGATTTTGTTGTGCAATCTTTGCTAGAATCTGGAACTTTGTGAATTCACCTTTATTTTTAAATATTCTCATAGAACTCCCTCTGATGTGTTCTGAAAAATAAATTTTACTTTAATTCTATATAAATATATTACAATTG
>JAJQHG010000108.1 GCA_021199865.1 Methanosphaera sp.
ATTTAGCACAATATAAGAAAAAATAATTTTTTTTCTAATTTTTATATTTTTTTATAGAATAAACGAAGGCTTTAGAATCCTTATCGGATTTAAAGTTCACTATTTTTACTTTTTTTGATAATAAAAATACACATTTTATGCATATGTGATTTCACGTTTTTAGAACAACTCTACAAAGGTGTTCCTAGTTTTACATAAAGAAATTATTTTTTATTCATGAATTGTGAATAAAAAAACACCCCTGTTCATGTTTAGAGAATAAAAGTGTACCTAAACTTTAATCTTTAAATAAAGATTCTACAAAGCACTAAATATAAGTTTAGAATGATTGGAGATTTAGACTTATAACGATATTATAAATGATAAATATGAAAGGTAAATACAAATTCGCTATAGTGATAGTCATACTATTATTAATAGCAGGGTTTATGGTATTTGCACCAGGAGTTGAAAAACACGAAAATATCGCTGTAGTTGGTTCAACATCCGTTCAACCAGTTGCAGAGAAATTAGCTGAAGCATACATGGGTCTGAATTCTGATGTAGAAATAACAGTCCAAGGTGGAGGATCATCCATGGGACTTAACAGTATCAAGAAGAATTCAAGCCAAATTGGAACATATTCATCAGAACTATCAGCAGAAGATGCTGGTGATAATGTTACACAGACTAAGATTGCGACAGATGGTATTGCAATTATTGTAAATCCAAATAACAATGTAAGCGATTTAACAAAAGATCAAGTAAAAGGAATCTTTACTGGAGAAATAACTGACTGGAGTGAAGTTGGTGGAAGTCCAGGAGAAATAAATGTTATTACACGTGAAGATGGATCAGGTACAAGAGATGCTATAACCAAAGTTGTATTAGATGATGAAGACTTTGTTGATGATGCTATTGTACAAAGTTCAACTGGATCACTGATGCAATCAGTATCTAGTGATGAACGTGCAATAGGATATGCATCACTATCAGATCTAAGAGAAAACGATGTGAAAACATTGAGTATTAATGGAGTAAATGCTACTAGTGAGAATATTAAGGATGGTAGTTATGTAGTCCAAAGACCATTCTTACTTCTAACCAGTAATAATCTAGATTCAAGTACACAGGCATTTATTGACTGGATACTAAGTGATGAAGGACAAAAGATTGTTGAAGAGGAAGAATTAGTAAGGGTAAATTAAACCTATAGAGAGGAATAATTATGAACAAACACTTAGAAGAGTATATTGTTGAGAAATCCTTATTAATTGTAACAGTTATCTCAATAATTATAATACTATTAATAATTGGATTCATATTTATTGAGGGAATGCCTGCAATACAAGAAGTAGGATTAATAGATTTCGTATTTGGAATGGAATGGTCACCAAGTAATGATATATATGGTATATTCCCTATGATAATTGGTACAATAGAAATGATGATAGTATCTTTAGTTATTGCTATACCATTATCAGTAGGCTGTAGTATTTTCATGACTGAATATGCAAACACAACAATGAACAAAATATTAAAACCAACAATTCAAAGTCTTGCTGGTATCCCATCAGTAATCTATGGTTTCTTTGGATTAGTTGTACTAGTACCATTTGTAAGAGATACATTTGGAGGAACAGGATACAGTCTAATAGTAGCATCAGTAATATTAGCTATAATGATTCTACCAACCATTATAAGTGTATCACAGGATGCACTATTAGCAGTGCCAAGCACATATAAGGAAGCATCTTTAGGACTGGGAGCAACCAAATGGCAGACAATATATAAAGTTATACTACCATCAGCAGCCCCTGGAGTAATAACAGCTATCATACTTGGTATGGGAAGAGCAATTGGTGAGACCATGGCAGTGATCATGGTTGCAGGAAACGTTGTACAAATACCAGGATCATTATTAGAGCCACTAAGAGTATTAACCTCAAACATTGCAATAGAGATGGGTTATGCTATAGGATTACATTACAATGCATTATTTGCAACAGGTATTGTATTGCTAATAGTAATTATGATATTAGTACTTATAGCTGACTATATTGGATATAAGAGTAGAGTACAAGGAAGTGGTGATCTATGAGTAATAATCTAGAAACAGTTAATAGATCAGATAATATGATGAAGTATGTATTCTGGGGTCTTGGAATAATAACTATACTCATACTCATAGTGATTATTGGATATATACTAATTAATGGAGTACCACATATTAATTGGGAATTCTTAACAACTGCACCAAAAGATTCTGGTGCAAGTGGTGGAATTTATCCAATGATTATCTCAACAATTTATGTAACATTCATTGCTGTACTCATAGCAACACCTATAGCTGTTTTAAGTGCAGTCTACTTATATGAATATGCAGGAGATAATCTATTTGTACATCTTATCAGATTCTGTACAGAAACACTTGCAAGTTTACCATCCATTATTTATGGATTGTTTGGTTTAGCATTCTTTGTAGAATTTATGCATCTAGGATGGTGTGTATTATCTGCATCATTAACATTAGCTCTAATGGCTATACCAACAATTATGAGAACATCACAAAATGCACTTGAAGCTGTACCACCAGCATACCGTGAAGGAAGTCTTGGATTAGGTGCAACACGTTGGCAGACAATAGTCAATGTTATATTACCTGCAGCAATACCCGGTATTGTTACAGGAATCATCCTAGGTATGGCTCGTGCAATAGAAGAAACAGCAGCAATTATGTATACAGTTGGTTCATCAATAGCTGCACCAGTAACAGTATTTGATCCAGCTAGACCACTACCATTACATTTATACATGCTAGCAACTGAGGGTATATCCTTAGAGAATACATTTGCAACAGCAACAGTTCTTATAGTAATGATACTCGGTATTACATTTATAACTAATTACATAGTAGATAGATACCAGAAAAAAATGATGGGTGAATAGAATGAGTAAGGATATAATAGAAGTAAATAATTTAAATACATACTTTGATGACCATCATGTGCTAAAAAACATTAACACATCCATAAAATCCAATAGTGTAACAGCATTGATTGGTCCATCTGGTTGTGGTAAATCCACATTTCTTAGAACAATTAATAGAATGAATGACTTAATTCCTTCCTTTAGAAAGGAGGGAGAAATATACTACGATGGTAAAGAATTATATGATCCATCTGTAGATGTAGTAGATCTTAGACAAAAAATTGGTATGGTATTCCAGAAGGCAAATCCATTTCCAAAATCAATACGTGATAATGTAGCCTATGGACTAAAAATCCATGGTGAAGATGATGAATCAAAAATTGATAAAATTGTTGAAAAAAGTCTTAAAGCAGCTGCATTATGGGATGAAGTAGAACATAAAATTGATGAATCAGCTCTCGGATTATCTGGTGGACAACAACAGAGATTATGTATTGCTAGAACAATAGCAGTACAACCAGATGTAATTCTTATGGATGAACCATGTTCAGCACTAGATCCAATATCAACAACAAAGATTGAGGATCTGATACATGAGCTCAAAAAGAATTATACAATTATTATTGTTACACACAACATGCAACAAGCAACACGTGTATCCAAATACACTTCATTCTTCTTAAATGGAGAAATAATTGAGAGCGGATTAACAGATGATATATTCCTTCATCCTTCCCAAGAAGAAACAGAAAATTATATTACTGGAAGATTCGGATAATAATAGAATATTTAGAAGTGAGATAAATGCCTGAATATAGAAGAAGATTTAGAAAGAAAATGAATAATCTAGAAAATTGTGTGGAAGAACTATGTAACTTAACTGTAGATAACTATGAGGAAAGTTCATCAATATTCAATAATTACAGTGATGAAAAATTTGAGGTTGTAAAAGAGAATAATGAACTTATCTATAATAAAAGTCATGAAGTAGAATCTGTATGTGTAACACTTCTTGCTATGGAACAACCAGTTGCTAGTGATCTAAGATTTATTGAAAATACATTGAAGATTGCAACACACCTTAGACGTATATCAAAGTTATGTCTAGATATTGTTAATGTTGCAACGGAGATTAATGTTGAATCAATCCCAACAGAGCCATTAGATACAATGAATCAGATGGCTCAAGAAGTAGGTAACATCTTAAAGAGGGGTACACGTTCCTTCTTAACATTAAATGTTGAAGAAGCTGGTGAATTAGAAAAGGATGACGATACTGTCGATGATTTGTTTGATGAATTCCTTCTTAATACAACCAAAACTATGAAGGATGATCCATCTACAATAGACACCCTTGTCCCCTTTATATTAACTGGTAGATACTTGGAGAGAATTGCTGATAGATCAGAAAGTATTGGTGATCGTGTATTACTCATGGATAAATATCAGTTAAATTAATTTCTATAAAACTCTGTTAACCTCCCTCCCCTAATCATCTCCTCATAACCTTTGAACTCCGTGAAGATTATTAAAATCCCTGAAGAAAAATGAAAAATGAGTAAACATCTAACCTCCTATCCCTAATAAATACAATAAAACTCCCTAAACCCCAATAAACTCCTTTAATCCCCTTAGACACTTAAAATAAATAATAAAATATATCTCTTGATTTTAGATTAGATAGTGTGAAAGTAGAATAAACTAGCCAATTATTCTACTCATCACTCTTTTTATATTTTTAAAAATAATTTTTTTAATAAATAACATTATAGTTAATAATGATTTCAAGAAAAATAGTTAATTAAAAAATAGTTTTATGTAAAAAAATAGTTGTTAGAGTAAGATTCTGCTTACTCATCTTTGAGGGTTATGGATGCATGTCTTGCAGCCCAGCACTGTACACATATACCTACAGGTAGTCCTGCTGTATGAGTATCTGCAAGCTCTATGTTTACACCTAGTGTAGTAGTTTTTCCACCTAGACCCATTGGTCCTATGCCTGTATCATTAGCTATTGTTAATAATTCTTCTTCTAAGTTACTTAGTCTTGGATCACTATTTGGCTCATTTATTGGTCTAAGTAATGCTTTTTTTGCTAGTTTCATTACCATATCTGATGATCCACCAATACCTACACCTATCACTGTTGGTGGGCATGGTTTTCCTCCAGCAGATATTATTGATTCCTTAAAGAACTTCTTTAGTCCATCTACTCCTTCACCTGGTAGTAGCATAGCTAACTTATTATTGTTCTCAGAACCAAAGCCCTTTGGAAATACTGTTAGTTCTAGTTCTTGTTTATCTGTTAGTTCTACATTAATTTGTGGTATGGATTTACCTATATTGTTTCCAGTATTTTTACGTGTTAATGGATCTACAACATTTGTTCTTAATGGTACTTCCTCTGTAGCTTTTTTGACTCCATTTATTATTCCTTGTTCTAGGTTTTCTACTTGTATATTACCTATTTTTACAAAGATTATTGGTAGTCCCGTATCTTGACACATAGGAATGCTTTTTTCCTCTGCTATTTGTATATTATCTAGTATTGATTTAATATTTAATTTAGCTATATCATTTTGCTCGCTTTCATATGCATTATTAAGAGCATCTTTTATATCATCCGGCAGAATAATTACAGCTTCCTTGTATATTTGACATACTGCATCTGCTACTTGCTGTTGTGTTATCATATTCTCATATTCCCTACAAAATTAAATAAAATATTAAATGTAGCATAACTACATAGATCAGTTAATATATCTTAATTATCAACAAACATTCTAATTAAATATATGTCTAAAAAAGTTAATAATTATATTGATAACTTATAGTTAAAGAATAAGTTTAAAATAAAATAAGTTAATTATTATGGTGAATATAAAAAGATGAATGAGGAAAAAAAATCCTATTTATTCATCTTCTATTAAGCCAAGTTCTCTACTTTGTTGATCCACAAATTCTTGAATCATTTCGATATGAGTATCATCAAGATGTCTGAATCTCTTTTGTACCTTAAGATAGTCCTCTACAGGTATCTTCGTAGGTTTCTCTGTAATATTAAGATTTCCATGATCAATCTCATATAATATCCAGGAATAACTCTTTACAGCTAGTTTACCTAACTCAATAGTCTTACTTGGATCATATCCCCAACCAGTTGCACATGGTTGTAATACATGAATGTATGCTGGACCTTTAATCTTTGAAGCTTTCTCAACCTTCATCATTAAGTCCTGTGGGTAAGCTACACATGCAGTTGCAACATATGGTATTCCATGAGCTGCCATAATCATTGCCATGTTCTTCTTAGGCTTATCCTCACCAAAGCTTTTTTTACCTGCAGGTGATGTTGTTGTACTTGCACCAAATGGTGTTGAACTACTTCTCTGAATACCAGTATTCATGTATGCTTCATTATCATAACATATGTATATAATATTTTGTTGACGCTCCATTGCACCAGATAATGATTGTAGACCAATATCAGTTGTTCCACCATCTCCACCAAATACTACTACATTAGTATCCTCTTTTCCCTGTGCTTTTAGAGCTTCTTCTACTCCACTAGCTACAGCTGATGCATTCTCAAATGCTACGTGCATCCATGGTATTTCCCATGCACTCTCTGGGTATGGAGAAGTAACTACTTCAAGACATCCTGTTGCAGATACTGCAACTGTGTTTTTACCTAATGCTTTTAGAGCTAGTCTTACAGCTATAGTAGCACCACAACCAGAACAAGCTCTATGTCCTGGTGCTAGGTATTCGTTTGTATTTATATCTTGCATATTAATCTACTCCTCTTTTAGACCTATCCATTCAATCTCTTTCTCAGGATTTTCGGTTTTCTCAATAATCTCAACTATATCTTTAGGTGTTACGTCACGTCCACCTAATCCTATGATAAAGCCAGTAGTCTGATTATCTACACTTGCCTTTGTATCTAGGTATACTGCTCCACCAGCACTAAATGATATATCCTTATCAATAACTCCGAGTTTTGCATCTCCAACTGCTTCTCTTAATGCTTCCTTAGGGAATGGTCTGTATGCTCTTATTCTGACTAATCCTATTTTCTTACCCATATCTCTTTGCTCATCAATTACATCTTTGATGGTTCCACATATTGAACCCATAGCTATAAGTATTATATCTGCATCCTCAGACTTATATTCCTCTAATAATCCATAGTATCTACCAAATTTGTCTCCAAATTCTTTTCCTACTTCTTCTATAACAGCTTTAGATTTTTCTAGTGCTTCTTCTACAGCATATCTTGCCTCAAAGTAGTAGTTTTCATCAGCTAATGCTCCTAGAGACATTGGTTTTTCTGGATCTAGACATGCATTTACTATCTCAAATTTAGGTAGGAATGTATCTACTTCTTCCTGTGATAATAAATCTACTGGATCTACAGTGTGTGTTAGGATAAATCCATCTACACATACCATTGTTGGTAGTGAGATCTCAGGATTTTCTGCTATCTTATATGCTTGTAATACTGTATCAAATGCTTCTTGACCAGTTTCTGCATATAACTGTATCCATCCAGCATCTCTTTCTGTAATTGAATCCTGTTGATCATTCCATATGTTAATAGGTGAGGATAATGCACGATTTGCATCTGCCATTACAATTGGTAATCTCATACCTGCTGCTGCAAATACAGGTTCATGCATATATGCTAGTCCCTGACTTGATGTTGCTGTGAATACTCTTACACCAGTACCTGCTGCACCCATTGCAGCACTCATTGCACTATGTTCTGATTCTACTCTAATATAATGGGCATCCAGATCACCATCAGCAACATAATCTGCTAATTTTTCTGAGATCTTTGTCTGTGGTGTAATAGGATATACAGGTATTACACTTGGTCTTGCACGTTTTACTGCTTCGGATATTGCTTCTGCAGATGAAATAACTTTAACAACCATTATTATCTCTCCATTGTTATTGCTTTTACAGGACATTCATTTGCACATATACCACAACCTTTACAGTAATCATAGTCTGGTTGGTAATCTGTACTTATACATCCTTCTGGACAGTATAAATAGCATAAACCACATTCAATACATTTCTCACTATCTTGAATTGGTTTAAATGTTCTCCAGCTTCCAGTTTTATTCTTTCTTGTACTGCCTGGTTCACTTACAGCTGCTCCTACTGAAACCATATTATCACCTACTTAATTACTCCCCAGAATATTTTTCATATATTAATTCTGTAGCTTCAACATTGGTTTTTGCAACTTTACCTTTAAATGTATCTTTAATTGTAGTTATTAATGGATCGATTGATACTACACCTGTTTTTGCAGATAAGAATCCTAGCATAACAGTGTTTACTATGTTTCTTCCTATAACATCTAGAGCAATGCCTGTTGCATCTACTACATGAGTATTAATATTTGCCTCTTCTAGTGAAGGGATTGTTTCTCTTGCAGTGTTAACTAGTATTGATCCATCATCTTTTAGTCCAGAAGTTAAATCAACTACATTAGCTAAAGTTTCATCTAATACTACCACGTATTGTGGTGAATATATTTGATATCGTCTTCTTATTGGTTCATCACTGATTCTTGCGAATGCAGTAACTGGTGCACCTCTTCTTTCAACACCAAAGGATGGGAAAGCCTGGGTATATTTACCTTCTTCAAATACTGCTTTAGCAAGTATTTCTGCTGCTGTTACAGCACCCTGACCCCCACGTCCATGAAATCTAATTTCAATCATTAAGGGTTTTCCTCCAAATCATCTCATAAATGTGAATAAACCTAGTATTTTTTAAATACACGTTTTATAATAAACATAGATTAAAATATGTTATCATAATTAATCATGTTTTATCATTATGTTTCTTATTGTATATAACATTTATTATGAATAATACAAATAAACAATTATTTACATTAACATAGTTATTAATAATAAACTTTTTTATAAATAAAGGTCATATTTATGAAGATATTAATCGTGACAGGACAACTTGCAGCAGACATTATTAGGAAAAATCTTATGAATTATGATAAACATGAGTTATATCTTAAGGTTTTACCTATGTCTATAGCAGCATTTCTTACACCAAAAATGATTGTCTATTATGTTAAACAGAAGAATATCCTGGAAAGTATTGATGGTAATAAGACTACACCCATAGATAATATTGATATAATAATAACACCAGGACTAATGCAACAAGATACAACCGAAATAACAGAAGAACTACATATACCATCATATAAAGGACCAACGAATGCTGCTGACTTAGAGTTAACTTTAGATATAGTAGATAATATGACCCTATCTACTACTCGTGCTGCTAACATATTAATTAGAGATCAACAGTATCAGCGTGCAATGAGTATAATAAATAATTATGATAATAATGATGATGAAATTAGGAAGTTACTAGATAAAGACTGTAATTATATGGTTGGTAATGTGGCTATAGGACTAGATTTCCCTATGAGGATACTAGGAGAGATTGCTAATAGTCCTAGTCTAAGTGATGATCAACTACTAGAACGTGTAGCGTACTATATTGATTCTGGTGCGGATATGATTGATATTGGTATGCATGCTAATGATAGTGATCCTAAGCTAGCCTCACACATGATTAAGTTAATTAAGGATAATTATGATGTTACAGTGAGTATTGATACACTTAATCCTAGTGAGATAAAAGCAGGCTTAACTAGTGGTGCAGATATGGTATTAAGTCTTGATCATGGAAACTATGACAAGGTGATATGTGATCTAGCCGACTATGAAGCGAGTGCTGTTATACTTCCAACTAATTATTCTAAGAATATTATTCCATATGAACCACTAGATCGCGTGAAGAGTCTTGAAAGGTTAGATGAATTATGTGATTCTATTACTACTATTGCTGATCCACTACTTGATCCATTAAATAGTCCATCTACTACTAAGTCTATTGTTACATGTAATCTTTATCGTGAACGTAATCCTACTAAGCCACTATTTTTTGGTGTAGGTAATGTTTCTGAGCTACTTGATGCTGATAGTAATGGTGTTCATGCACTACTATCAGGTATTGGTATGGAGTTAGATGTTAGTATTCTTTTTAGTCCTGAAGCATCACTTAAAACTAAGGGTGCTATTAGTGAGCTAAAAAAAGCTAGAGATATGATGTTTATTTCTAAGATTAAAGAAACAATACCTAAAAATCTAGGAATTGACTTAATTGAACTGAAAGATGCATATAGTAAGGATGATTTATGTATAGATACTAGTGGTCTTCCACATATTGAAGCACAGGCTGATGGAAAGTTTACTCCAGACTATAAAGGTAGCTTTAAAATAATTGTAGAAGATAATTTAATTAAAGCTATATTGTATATTAATATGAAACCTAATATGGTGATAGAAGCAACAACTGCTAGAGCAATATATGAGGAAATACTAAGGCGTGACCTTATTAGTCGTATGGAACATTCAGCATATCTAGGTATGGAATTAGAAAAAGCAGAAATTGCATTGAAACTAGATAAGAAATATGTACAGGATTTCCCAGTATTCTGATATGAACATATTAATATACAATCATCATTTATCAAGATTAATAGTTATCCATAGAAATAAATAAGAAATATAACAAAGTTATATTTGATTATCTTGATTAAAGTTTAAGATAAAATATAGGGAGTAATAAGTTGACACAACAGGTATGTACACAATGTGGTAATAAACACGTGATTATTCATAGAAAATATAATGGGCAACATCTATGCAGTAACTGTTTTAAAAAATCCATAGAAAAACAAGTACTAAAAACAATAAAAAAGGAAAAACTCATAACAAAAGGTGATAAAGTACTTGTAGGATTATCTGGTGGAAAAGATAGTGTATGCTTACTAACAATACTAAACATACTAAAAGAAAAAAATATAATTACACTAGAAGCTGTTACAATTGATGAAGGTATTATAGGATACCGTGATCAAGGAGTAAGAATAGCAACAGAAACAGCAAATAAACTAGGCATAAAACACCATATTGTATCATTCAAGGATAAATATAATTTTACACTAGATAGAATAATGGAGGAAGAATATAAACAAGATAAACCACAACATGCATGTACATATTGTGGAGTATTCAGAAGACAAATATTCAATCATGTAGCACTAGAAATAGGTGCAACCAAAATAGCTACTGGACACAACCTAGATGATGAAAGCCAAAGTATACTAATGAACTACGTGGAAGGAAACATAAATAATATGATACGCATCGGCTATAAAACAGAAGCTAAAGATGAAAGATTTACACCAAAAATAAAACCACTACGTAAAATACCTGAGAAAGAAATAGGACTATATGTACTAGAAAGTGGCTTTGAAGTACACTTTGATGGATGTCCATATGCTGGAGACTCCTTTAGAATGGAGATAGGAGACTTCATAAGAGAAAAAACAGTAAACCACCCAACAATGATGTACTCAATACTAAATGGTTTTGAGAAAATAAAACCCGCAATAAAAAAGGATTATATGCAACACCATACAGGACAAGCAAACGGTACATGTAAAAGATGTGGAGATCCAGCTACACAAGACATATGTAAAGCATGTCAATTCTTGGATAATATACACGAAAAAATAGGAGAATAAACATGAAGATAAAGCTAGTAAATAAAAGTGATGAAAAACAAGTAGAAATAGATGATAACACAACAGTAATAGATGTATTAAAACAAGAAGAAATACCAATAGAGACTGTTGTAACAAAAGTAAATGGTATCACAGTAACAGAAGATGAAAAACTTAATGATAATGATGAATTAGAAGTAATAAAAGTTATATATGGTGGATAAAACCATCAATAACCTTCCTTAACTATTTTTTATAATATTTTTT
>JAJQHG010000046.1 GCA_021199865.1 Methanosphaera sp.
GTGAAGATATATAATAGTGTTTTTTTAAGAAACACTGCATTAAGTCAGGGTGGTGCACTACATTTAGGTGGAGAAAATTCTGAATTTATAATCAGTAATTCAAATTTTACTAATAATTCATGTAATAACACTGAGTCCAGACGTTTCGGTGGTGCAATTTATTCTGGTACATTTGGTACATTATACATCAATGAATGTGATTTTACTAATAATACTGCATTAAATGGTACGGCCGTATATAATGGTAATGGTGCTACGATAAATATTACAAATTCTAATTTTTCTTATAACTATGGATCTAATGGTGATAATGAAGAAAGTCGTGGAACTGTTATGATTGGTAGTGGTATAACAAGTTTTGGTAATTGTTATTTTAAATATAATAATGCTAGTTATGGTGGAGCTATTAGTATAAATAGTGGTGAAAATGTCTATATTAATTCCAGTATATTTTATAATAACTTAGCATATGCCTATGGTGGAGCTATCTGTAATTATGGTAATTTATTAATTAATAATTCTATATTCTCACAAAATAATGGAACACAACGTGGGGGAGCAATTCACGATAAAGGATCTAGAACACTTATCATAACAAACACTACCTTTAAAAATAATAGAGTAAATACCAATTATATTGAAAACACTTCTGGTAAAGGAGGAGCTATAAGTCTTCATGATACAACTGATGGAATAATTATATCTAATTGTACTTTTAATCATAGTAGTGCATATTATGGTGGTGCAATTTACACAGATAATGAAACCGATCTAACAATTAATGATACAATATTTTTAAATAATACTGCTAAGTATGGCGGAGCATTATATACAACTACGATAGTAGAAATGGATATACTTGATTGTGTATTTGATTCTAATCGTGCAGTAATCAAAGGTGCTGCAATCCTATTTAATGGATCAGGACCTAGTGTAAAAATAAACAATTCAAATTTTACTGATAATCAAGCATATGGTTATAAAGGAGAAGGTGGAGCAATATATATCATGCAGTATATAGTCTTAAGAGTATATGGATCATATTTCAATGGTAATAATGCAACTCTTAATGGTGGAGCATTTTGTTCTTATAGTCCTGTACATATGATCATAACTAATACTACTCTAATATATAATAATGCAAATAATGGAGGAGCATTATATCATAATAATACGGATTATACTCTAAACAGTTCTTTAATCCATTTAAAAGCTTGTGTAATATATAATAATAGTGGATCATTCCAGATATATTCTGTTGGATTATATGATACATTTAATAATTATAACCATATTAATTGGACATGGTTTGGACAAAATAATGTATCAAATAACACGGCTCATAATTTTAATATTACATGTTCTTTTCTTTTACAAATTAATAGTACATTAGATCTAAATAGTAGTTCTTGGTTAAATGATACAGTAAATATTAATCTAAATGATGAAATTGAGTTATTAATAGTTTATGGGATAACTGATCAAAATCAGATCAATGATACTACAATACCTATAAGATATGCTGATTCATTTATGAGTACTTTAACTATTAATATTATATTGGATGATTCAACGAGCTATGATTTGGATTTATATTACAAGCTAAGAATTGATGTATCAGATATTAATAAAATTGAAATAATATTAAATAATCAAAAGATTATTTTAAGTAGGTTTTAAAATGAATAAGAAGCATATAAGTTTAATATTATCATTTTTCTTATTGTTCATATCTTTATCTGTTATTAGTGCTCAGGATACTAATGCAACACTAACTCAAATAGATAATACAACTATTCAGGATGATGTTGGTGATAATCAAATAACTGAAAGTGAGCTTAGTGAAGAAAGTAGTGCTATAGAAAATACAAGCATAGAAGAAGATAATCAAGTTGAAGAATCTGGAGTTACAAATAATACTGTTATAAGTAATGATATATCTTCAGATATTAATGGAACAGTAAATAGTTCTAAAACTATTAAAGCAACTCCTGTTGTAGTAATAAATGTAGATGATATAGTAGCTGCTGCTGGACAAACTATAGAAATTAAAGGTACAATATTTGATGCTGATGGGAGTCCTCTTAGTCATAAAATAGTATTTAAAGTTAATGGAATATCATATATTTCCACTTGGTCATCGAATGGTAAGTTTACTTTTAATTTTACTGTACCTGATGATTGGTCTACAAGAAATTATACTGTGACATTTGTTAGTGGTGAAACGCGTACTTATCCTAGAACAGAAAAAAATGTTACGTTAACTGTAACGCCTTTTGAGGTGTTATCTGTTAATACAACAAATACTACCTATGCTGGTCAAACAGTTCACTTCTCTGGAAACACTAAAATTGTTAATGGTACTCTTGCAACAGTTGGTACAGTGATAATAAAGATAAATAGTAATACTATTGCAAAAATTAATATGACTGATGGTACATTCAGTTATGATTATTATGTACCTGATGGTTATACTGCAAAGAATTATACTGTGACATATGTATTTCTTAATGAAACTAGTAGACATGAAATGAATAGAACATTAACTATAAACTATCAGGAATCTGATATTGTACTAACAAATGTAAGTGTGGTTAATAATAAGTTATATGTTAGTGCTGAAATTACTGGATTAAAAACACATATACTAGCAGTATCAGGTAATTTAGGATTTAAAATCAATGGTGTAACAGTTAAAAATAGTGATGGAACTCCATACATACTTAACGTAGTAGATGGGGTATTGTTATTTATATATGATATACCTGATACAATGAAAACAGGAAACTATAATATTACATTAACATATTCTGGTGCAAGAAGCCTAACTGAAGGTAAATCTACAACTAGGGTAAAACTTGTAATATATAATCAAGTTGAAGAATCTGGAGTCACAAATAATAATGTTTTAATTAAAAGTATATCTTCAGATAGTAATGGAACAGTAAATGATTCTAAAAATATTAAAACTGATGATGATATAGTGATAGATGCAGGTGATATAGTAGTTGGTGCTGGACGAACTATAACAATTAATGGTACAGTTAGCTATGCTGATGGATACCATCCTTATGGTGGAACAGTAGTATTTAAAGTTAATGGAAATACATATGAAACAGTAGGTTTTTCATATGGAAATGGTATGTTTAGCTTTAATTTTACTGTACCTGAGGATTGGAGTGCAAAAACATATAACATAACGTATGTTAATGTTGAAACTTTTTTGTCTTCTAGAGCAGAAAAAAATGCTACGTTAACTGTAACGCCTTTAGAGATATTCACGATTAATACAACAAATGTTACCTATGCTGGTCAAACAGTTCACTTCTCTGGAAACAACACTGAAAAGATTAATGGTAGTTTTGCAACAACAGGTACAGTATTAATAAAGATAAATGGTAATACTATTGCAAGAATTAATATGACCAATGGTACATTTAGTTATGACTATCGCATACCTGATAATTATTCTGCAAAGGATTATACTGTGACATATATATTTATTATTAATGAAACTAGTAGATATGAGATGAATAGAACATTAGCTATAAAATGTGAGGAATCTGATATTGTACTAACAAATGTAAGTGTGGTTAATAATAAGTTATATGTTAATGTTGAAATTACTGGATTAAAATCACATACACTAGCAACATCAGGTAAAGTAGGATTTAAAATTGATGGTGTAACAGTTAGAAATAGTGATGGAACACCATACATACTTAGTATAACAAATGGAGTAGCAACATTTGTATATGATATACCAGATACAAATAAAACAGGAAACTATAATATTACATTAACATACTCTGGTTCAATAACATTAGGTGAAGGTAGATCTACAACTAGGGTAAAACTTGTAATATAATTTAGTAGGTTTATGTTTTAACCTTCGATTTTTATTTTTTAGGAGAAGATGTTTTTTTCTCATATCTTTCTTCTACTTTTTTTATTTTTAAAATGATTCTTTTATTAAGTATATTGGTTAGAGAATATTTTATTAATGTTTTAATTTAAAATTAGTGCTATTTTTGAGGGTTAAGTAAAAAATAGGGTATTGTAGAAAAGAACTAACGTTCTAATTCTCCGTTGATGAATGCTTCAACCTTATCATGAGCTATATCATCAGTGTACTGTATAGGTGGATGTTTCATTGTGTATGATGAAATGGATGTTAGGGCTCCACTAATGTTTCTATTAAGTGCTACTTTAGCACATCTAATAGCATCAATAACACATCCAGCAGAGTTAGGTGAATCTTCTACACTTAGTCTTAACTCGATATTCATTGGTACATCACCAAAGGTTTTACCTTCCATACGTAGGAAGCATAACTTATTATCCTTCTGGAATGGTACGTAATCTGATGGACCAATATGTATATCATCATCATCTAAACGTTGTGGAAGTACACTCTGCACAGCCTCTGTTTTTGATTCTCTCTTGGAGGATAATCTATCATGGTTAAGCATGTTAAGGAAATCAGTGTTACCACCAGTGTTTAACTGGTATGTTCTCTCAAGTTTTACTCCTCTATCCTTGAATAGGTTTGCTAGGATTCTATGGGTAATTGTTGCACCAATCTGTGCCTTTATGTCATCACCAATACATGGTAATCCTTTTGCCTCGAATTTTGCTTCATATTCAGGATCACTTACTATGAATATTGGTACACAGTTAATAAATGCAATACCCGCTTCAAGTGCACAGTCAGCATAGAACTTTCCTGCTTCCTCAGAACCTACAGGTAAATAGTTTACTAGTATCTCTGCTCCACTTTCCTTTAATACTTCTACAATTTCTTCTTTAGTTTTCTCTGCTTCATCTGATATTACGAATGTGGAGTCTTCCTTATAGTTCTTCATATGTGGTGCTACACCATCAAGAACCTTACCCATAGTTACAGTTACACCCATTTTCTCCATATCAGGGTAGAATATTGTAGTACAATTTGGTTTAGCATATATTGCTTCACTAACATCTTTTCCAACTTTTCTTTTATCTATATCGATAGCTGCGGTTACTTCAATGTCGGATGGTTTGTATCCCTCTATTGACCAATGCATTAATCCTTCAACATCGGCTTCATTCTTATCAGCATAGTAATATATACCCTGAATTAATGAACTTGCACAGTTACCTATTCCAACAATTGCTATTTTGATTTTTTCCATATTATCACTCTGTTAGTATGAAATAAAATATTGATAAATTTATCTTTAATTTATTATTAAAATAATCCTATGTTAATATATCTAATTAATTATATATTAATCTTAACATTAACTACATATTTTCTAGTGACTTAGTAATTTTCGCACTTATATCATCAGCATAATGTAGAACCATAGCTTCAGGTATACGTGGACTAACTGCTGATCCCCATCCTAGAGATGTATCACCATGGTGTGATAGTATCATATGAATAATTTTCCTCCTAAGTTCACCATCCAGACCTATTGATTCTGTGGTTTTTTCAATAATTCTTGTTCCAACATATATGTGATCTAGGAGGTATCCATCTTCATTAATAGATATATTATCATTATTATCATACTCATAGGTCTCAACCTTTCCTATATCATGAAGTATTGCACCAGTTATTAGTAAGTCTCTATCAATATCCTCATATATTTCACTTATTGATTCACATATCTTTACTACTTCATTTGTGTGTACAAGTAGTCCTCCAGGATAATTATGATGATGAATCTTTGCTGCAGGAGCTTTTTTAAAGTCATTATAGAATGAAGGTTCTAAAATTATTGTTTCAATTAATTCTTTTAAATCAGGATTATCAATTGACTCTATAATATTTTCTAGGTATTCCTCTTCTTTCTGGGGGTTTTGTGATTTTCTAATAAAGTTTTCCATATCATACTTTTTTGATGCTCTAATATCATTTATGAGGATATTATATTTACCAGAATGATTTGGAAACTCTTGTACTTTACCTGTAATATTATAGATCTTATTTACTTCTATTTTTCTATATTCTCTTGATGCATGATTAGAAAACATGCGTCCCTTTATTAATCCTGTCTTATCTTGTAGTGTTAATTCTAGGTATGGCTTGTTATTAACTGTTTTTCTTTGCTGTTTATTTTTTATTAGAAACTGTGTTGTGATGTTAGGTTTCTCTTTAAGGTTTTTGATATAATCTTCTTCATGTTTCAAGTTATCACATCATTGATTAATGTTTAATTATATATTATTTCTGGATTTTAAATTGTTTGAATTATATTGTTGGCTCCATATTTTTAATAAATATTATCATAAATATTATGATCAATGGGAAGATGAAAAGATATAATATTAATAGTAGTTCTCCATCAATAATTGAACCCATAACAGTAGTAGCAGCAATAATAAATACAAATGATATAACTGGTATTAGTACAGCTATAAACATGTATAGCATCATTACTGAGTTAAGTTTCTGTGAGTACTCCTTATATTTTATCTTCATATTATTTGAGTTCTCATTAGCTATTGTATTTAGTGTGTCTGCTAGGTTTCCACCATTTGTTAGTGTTCTTGTTATTTGACTTATTATTTTATCCATTATTGGTGCATCTACTCTTTTCGCCATCTTATCAAATGCTTCTATATAGTTTGTACCATACTGTATATCATTTAATGTGATCTTAAATTGTCTGGATAATTCACCATAATCACTGTTTGCCACTATTTTCATGGCATCAAATAAGCCTATTCCTGCTTTTAGTTGTGTGGATAATTGTCTTAGTCCAAATGGTAATAATTTTAGTAATTCATCTCTTTTTCTATTTTTCCTAATATTTGGTCTGAGTTTATTTACAATAATAATTAGTATACCTATTGTTAGTGCATCCAGGAATAGATTAAAATCTATTAGTAATAGTAGTAACAGTATTATTACTATAATTAGTGTAACCTGTTTTTCATGGTTTTCTGTGTTATCATTATTTTCTAGTATTTCCTCGTTTACTTTTTCATCGATTTTGTATGTTGTTGTATCATTATTTTCTTTGTGGTCTGTCTTACTTCTAAACTTTATATTCTTAAGTAGACTCTTACTATTTAAAACATAAGAGCCTATCATTATTAACATACTTCTTATCATAACATAATTTAAAATAAAGTTATCTTATACTATATTAAAGACTATAATATTTATTGATATATGATTGCACGTGGTCTATATCTCCATCATATTTTTCCATATACTCTATAAGATACTTTGTTCTATTCTTAATTTCATCTACAACATCATTATAAGATACACCCTTAAGCTTAGCTATCTTATTTAGAGCATTACAGTTTATAGCACTAAATTCAATCTTATCACTCTGAGAATTATATTCAAAAATCTTATTTAACTGTATAGTATTATTCTCACTTCCAACAATCTCAGCTACCTTTGTAACTCTTCTAATAACAGTATCATTAGATCCATGTAACCTATTTTGCATAATAATAAAATCTATGGATTGAATCATTATACTAGGTACATTCATTGGAGCATTAGTTAACCTAGTAATAGTTTCATGTGATGAATTAGAGTGCAATGTACCTATACCTGAATGACCAGTATTCAGAGCACTAAAGAGTGTTATTGCTTCACTTGATCTTACTTCACCAACAATTATACGATCAGGCCTCTGTCTTAATGAGTTCTTAAGCAGTAAATCCATGGTAATCTCACCCTTATTCTCTATATTAGCTGGACGAGTTTCTGTCTGTATAATATGTTGATGAGGAATCTGTAACTCCAGGGTATCTTCTATTGTAATAATACGCTCATATGGGGGAATAAATGATGTTAAAGTATTAAGAGTAGTAGTCTTACCAGAACTTGTTCCACCAGCAATAATAATATTAGATGGTTTCACACCAAGTCCCTCAATAGTAGTCCAGAGAAATCCTGCTAAATCAACACTAATAGTATTAGACTTAATTAGATCAATAATTGTTAGTGGGTCTTGTTTAAATTTACGTATAGTAATAGTTGGACCATTTGTACTAACAGGTGGAAGTGTTGCATTCACACGACTACCATCAGGAAGCCTTGCATCAAGTATAGGTGTCTGGTTATCAATCTTTCTATCCACACTATTAGCAATCTTCTCAATAATCTGTCGAATTTCATTAGACTCAAGGGTAATATCAGTAATCATCATCCCCTTAGATCTATGATAAACATATACTGGTAGATTATCACCAATAATCATAACCTCTTCTAAGTCATCATCATCTAATAGGGCATCAATCTTACCATAACCCTTTAAATCCATCATCAATCTATTAATAACAGAATCATCTAGTAAAGGGTACTCTTGTTTAATATTAGAAATATTAATACTATTTATTGCACTATTCTCATTGATTTGTCCCTGAATAATCTCTTCTTTAACTCTACTATACTCATTAAATTCTTCATCTGTTAGTTTAATATCCTCTATTGTTTCATACTTTGAAATATAATTGCTACTATCATTCATAATGTATATAACTATATTATTACTAATATGATATAAAAGTATTACTAATTATATTAACACATATCAAACATAGGGCTATTACAAAAACATTAAATTAATTGTGCCAATGTAAGCATATGATAACATGATTTTCATCTTAATTCATATACTTGGAAGATATTGCCTAAAAATAATTAGGAGTAATACTATATAAAGTAATATGAATTGTAATTGCACATCTAACTGTATAAAAAGTAACAAAAAAACACTAGAATTAGTTGAAAAATTATATAAGCCATGTAGTGAGTGTAATACTAGGAAACTAAAGAAGGCTATGCCACTAGTAAAACAGGTTAAACTAGATAAGATTGATTCTAATTATAGAAGATGTCCTAAATGTAACAGGCGTCATATTGATGTTGTAATGGCACATATACTAAAGATTATGATAGAAAATGGATTGATGAGTAAAACATCATCTATCAGGAAGGTTGGAACACCACTAATAACACCCGCAATAGTACTTGAAAAATCACCCTATATAGATAATAGATCTCTAGTACTAATTACCACGCACACAAACCAATCTAATGCAACACGTATATATGATGAGGTTAGTGAAGTAAAAGCAGTAATTAAGGGTGATACAAATAATGTGGTAGGACAAGTATCTATTGATTCTAACATAAATGAGTATGAGTTATTAGTAGGATGTGATATTAGGTGTGATATACAGGATAGTCCTGAGGGAAAACTATGCATATATAAACCACAATCAAAGATACATATCGAGTATCCAAAACCAGTATCACAGAAGATAATGGATGTAGATAAAACACTATCTGAATATGATAATCCCACAGTAATAGATGCAATGGCTGGATGTGGTACACTTGGGATATATGCACTAAAAAAGAATGCAAAAACAGTACTATTTAATGATATTAATCCTACAGCAACAGACACAATAAAAACTAACCTGGAGGTTAATGGATTAATAGATTCAGATTATACTATTAATACAGGCTCTGTTGAGAAACTAGTAGATAAATGTGATACCATATATGATGTAGCATTCATTGATGCATTTCCAGATGTTAATATAACTCATGAAATTGAATTACTAGAGAATGTAGCAAACAAAGTAGTAATAATATAATCATTACTATAATAGTCCAAGATAAGTGATTATGGATGGAACAATAAGCACACCCATCAAATTACTTTTACTAATATCAACCACATTTACAATCATTCCAAGACTAATACTTGTAATATAACAAAGTAGCACATACCATATACATCCACCAACAAAAAATGTGTAGCATACAATAAATATACTTAAAACAATAATAATAAGACCTGAAAGCTTCTGATAGTCAACCCTCTCTATATTATTTATTAACCAGTCACCAATAGGTATTGATAGTATACAAGAGATAGATACACTAATAACACTAATAAATATGAATAATACAATATAGCCCAGTGTCACATCACCAAGAAGAGTCTCCACATATACACTAATAGCACTACGCGGATTATTAATTAAATATATTGCTATTAAGGAGAATAGTGTGTCACATACATTAATACCACTGTTAGTTACTATAAACTCTTCAGACTTAAACTCCTTATTAAATGTTAATGTTTGTGCTATAACTGTACCCTGTGCTGGTCCAAGACCTGGTAGTAATCCTAGGATACAACCACTAATACTACCAGCAAATACTGATTTTTTAAAGCCGTTATCAATAATTACTCCATTAAAGTCCTCCTGCTTAGGAATATGTGAATTAATATTAATACTATATAGTAAGCTACTGATACTAAATAATCCACTAAGCATAACTAGTAACCCTAGATTTTCACCCATATTCCCATTAAGTATAACTAATCCTAGAATACCTGATACTAGAAATATTAGAAGACTATATAGACGACTCCTAGTATTCTTATTAGTAAAATAGATCATTAGAGCCATAACAATAACTAATAGGTATCCAATATAATCCTTAAGAATATCATAAACTACTGGTAGCACTATAAATAGTACTGGTATAAGTATAATTAGTAGTATTAGTGATCCATACCCACCAAGACTTACTAGTCGTATAACATATCGACCCTTACCCTTAAAAAGTAGTCTGTGTGCTGGCTGTATACTTACAATAGTATCCTCATTAGGAACAGCTAGTAATAGTGATGGTATAAATTCTAGCATTGCATGTGTTAGGGCTAAACTTACTAGAAATGAGCATATAGTTGTACTATCAGTATATTCTAGTAGTGTTGTTGAGGCTGAAAATATTATTATTCCAACAGTGTTAACATGTAGGCCTGGTATTAATCCTGTTATTATACCTACAATTATTCCGATAATTAAAGCTATTATAATTGAGATCATAAAATAAATATTAATACTAATTATATTTTTAGTAATACTTAATATTTGTGTAAAAACATTTCTAAAAATAGTAAT
>JAJQHG010000102.1 GCA_021199865.1 Methanosphaera sp.
CTTATATACTTATATTAACATATTATTTTAATATGTTAGATTATTATCTTTAAAAGATAATACGGGATTTTTAAGGTTGATATTATGTCTTCATATAGAGAGCATGCAATAGTTGGATTAATTTTTGCTTTACCATTTGTTCCGAGTATATTCTATCTATTCTTTGCACTTATTGGTGCATCTATTCCTGACATGGATCATAAGAATAATACTAATAAGGTTTACTCTATGTTAATTACTGGTATTATAGTAGCTATATTATCAATACTTCTTGGCGGATCTACTATTCTGACATTAATTATAATTGCTCTTGCTATGATATTCTATTTTTCTAAGCATAGAGGATTTACTCATACCTTTATGGGCAGTATAATATTATCATTTCTTTTCATGTTGATGTTCATAGCATTAATATCTGTTCTTAGTAGTATCCTATCATTTGTTGGTCTTACTAGTACTACTCTTGTAATATTCATTAGTCTTGTGGTTATGGGGTATTTTACTGTTAGTCGTAGGTATCTATTATTATATGTAGGGGTGCTTACAGTTTATTTATTATTTATGCCTGTTAGCTACACAGAATTAGACTGGGTGATGATAATCCTATCATTATTATTAGGTCTTTTTAGTCATATTGTTCTTGATTTATGGACTCCTGCGGGTATAGCCCTCTTTAAACCATTTACTAATAAGAAGTTTCATAGAAAATCTGCCATTATATTAATTTGTATATGGATCATTTTAGTATTCATGGTTATATTTACTAATAACTCACTATTTACCATATTTACACCGATTTTTAAGTAAGCCTAAACTTATTTTCAAAACTATTAAATATGTTGCTTTTAATAATTATACTTATACTATATACTTAATTTTTAAGTTTTTTCTTTTTAAGTATGAAGTTTTTATAGCTAATTGATTAATATTTATAATAAAAACGGAGTTTAATTTATGTTTTTAACTAGAATAATCTATGGAATTGAATTTGCCATAGTTTTAGTAGTCGAAATAATAAAAGCAGTCTTTGATACATTGAACTGCTCTCTCAAGGGGGATGTTGATCCTGTTGTACTGGATATTAAGCCTGATCTTAAAAGACCAGTATCCTTAGCAATCCTCAGTAATACTATCACTTTAACACCTGGTACTATTACTATTGATATGAACCAAGAAACTGGTATTCTAAAGGTTTCAGCTATCACTCCTCGTTCAACAGAGGATATCATACCACTTGAGCCATACATTAAAAAAATGTTAGAATGAACATAGGGTGATGAGATGGATTTTTTAACACTATCTGAGTTGTTCCTAATGGTATGTCTAATCATTTACATGTTAGCATCAGTTAAGATTGCAGCCAGAAGAACCACTGGTTCAGCTCTAGCTGGAGTTGCCGGTTTTACAATTTCTTCTGCTGTAGTACTAACAATGGTATCATCATTAACTGGTATTGACTTTTGTAGAGATATAGCATTTGCAATACTTATCTTAAGTCCTGTTGGAACAATAGCTGCAGCCTACGTATTAGGTGGAGGCGATTTATAATGCCAGGTGAAACAATGTATTTACATTATACATTAACATTCGGTGGTCCTGTGGAAACTATTTTAGGTATTGTATTTATAATACTTGGTATTTTCATGTTGATCGCAGCAAAGGGATTACTAGCAGATACTGATGATAACTTAAAGTATTCTATATTTGCTAGATTAGAAATTTTAGGTATTGGAGATATTGTTGGTGTTCTAATATTAATACTTCTAGGAGAACCAGCTTTAGGAGTAGTATACTTTATTTTAGCACCATTTGCAACTCATGCAATAGCTAGCGGACACTTCCGCGGAGAACAGGAGGAGCAATAATATGGCAGATATAAATTTATTAATACAAAGTGCTATACCTTGGGTTCTATTTGTATTTATTATATTAGGGGCTATAGTTTGTCTAATACAGACTGATGAACTTAGAATGGCTGTAATAACCAGTATCACTGGTTTTGCACTAGCAGGTGCTTATCAGGTTCTGTTAGCATCAGATGTTGCTCTAACACAAGCTGTAGTAGGAGCAGCAATTGTACCAACATTAATAGCTCTAACAATACTAAAAACTAGAGAAGAACCTGTATCTAAAGAGGATGGTGACTCATAATGGTAGCAATTACAGTACAATTAGGTGCACTTGTTACCGCAGCACTCTTAATGGTGATAGGTACAATAGCAGTTGTCTACTTTGACAACATAATAAAGAAAATAATAGGAGCAGCTTTCATAGGTGATGGAGTTAACTTATTATTAGTCTCTCTAGGATACAGAGCTAATGGTATATCATACATATTCTTACAGGATATGGAAGTAAACAGCTTCTTAGGACAAGCAGCATACCCATTACCATTTGCATTAGTATTAACCAGTATTGTTATTGGTGCAAGTACATTAGCAGTAATGTTAGCTCTCACAATAGTTTTATACAAAAGACATGGTACACTCAGTGCAACCACTCTTTTAGGTGATGAAAGAATGGGAGAGGATAACGATGAATAGTACAATAATAACAATTATGGGAGGTAGTTTATAATGGATGGAACTATCTTTTTACCATTAATGGTAATTATACCAATAATTTGTGCTATATTAGTTAACCTAATACATGGTGCACAGAGAACAACAAAAGTTGTAGCTGTTATTGGTGCAATATGTTTACCATTAGTACCAATACTCGCAACATACGGAACACAATATTTTGGTGCATATCAACCACTAATTAATGGTGGATTAACAGCATCACTACCAGAAGCAATAAGTAGTATAGTCTCAGGAACACTTCTTGAACTGTTCCACCCAGCAATTACATATACATTTGGACCAGGCCAACAAGTAATATTATTCATATTAGGTCTAGTTGCATTATGTTCAGTTGTATTATCAATCACAGAGACTAAGAAAACATCTGGTGTATACTTATACCTATTATTCATGCTCACAGCAGCATTAATGGCATTCGTATTAACAGATGATATATTCAACTTATATGTATTCTTTGAAATAGCAGCACTTGTACAGGTAGGTTTAATACTTGTATCAAGAATTAAAGGAAATTATGAAACTGGTTTAAAATACATGTTACTAGGAGAGATTGGTGGATCCTTCATGCTACTTGGTATAGGATTACTACTCGGATTAACTGGTAACGTAAACATATCAGATATTGTAATGATGATACACTCAGGTGCAGTAGATCCTACAAACCCAGTATTATTATTCGCAGCAGGTATGTTAATCTTTGGTTGGTTATATGCAACAGGATTACCACCATTCAATGGTATTAAATCAGAAATTTATAGTAAAGGTTTACCTAGTGGATCAATGTTACTACAATCATTCTCAGTAATTGGTTGTATATCAATAGGTCTTGTAATACTAAGAATCTTCGCATACTCATCTACAGTACAGATGGTTATCTTATCTGTAAGTGTACTTGCAATGATCCTCGGTATCTGTATGGCAATGGTACAAGATGACTATAAACGTATCATCGCATACCTTGCAGTAGGAGAATTAGGTTATATTGGTGTAGGTCTTGGATTAGCAACACCTTACAGTGTAACAGCAGGATTATTCCAGGCAGTAAATGAATTAATGGTAACATCACTATTATTCATGGGATTCGGAGTAGTATTATACTTAACTAAAACCAGTAAGGTAAGTAAACTTGGTGGATTATTAGAAAAAATGCCTGTAGGAGCATTCTTAACAATTATTGCTGGATTTGTAATGGCAGGAGTACCTCCATTCAATGTATTCCAGAGTAAATATATGTTATGTCAAGCAGCAATGATTGCAGGAATTCCAGAGTTAGCAATAATTATGATTATATTAAGTATTGTAACATTCTTAGCATTCCTAAAGATTGCATATGCAGTATTCCTCCAACCTAAACCTGATGATTTAGAGATATCCAACAAAGGTATGCCAAAGGCAACTCTTGTTATGATGGCTGTACTTTTAATTGTATGTTTAGTCATAGGTTTATTCCCAGACATGGTTGTTTCAAGACTAGGATATTTAGCAATAACTACACTACTATTCTAAAGGTGATAAAATGAATATGTACGAAAAATTTGTAGCAAAACTAAAAAGTACATTTGGGGCAGATCCAGAAGAGACTTTAGTATCTGGAGCACAAACATCATCTGTAATAGCTGCTGAGTTAGTCTTAATAGCATCTTTATTAATAGCTGCTTCAACTATCAGACTAGTTAGCCCAGCACTAATGATTGTTGTAGAGGTTGCATTAATTATTATATTCTTATATGTAACACCAATCATGCCTAAACTGTACAAAGAATTTAATGATGATTTAAATAATATGATGTTTTATGCTGTACTAGCATTAGCTATTATAGCAATAATATTCTACTGGGGGGTTTTCTAGATGAAATCTTCAATAAGAAACGTTGCAACAATTCTAGCAATGTTCGTATTTGCAGTAATATTCCTTGACTCCATGGTCCAATTTAGTGACATGATCTTCCCTGGTATAAACTACATCTATCAAGGATTAGGAGTATCAATTGCACCAAACCTTGTAACTAACATTGTATTTGATTTCAGAGCATTCGATACTCTTGGTGAAGCATTAATCTTAGTTAGTGCTGTAGTAACATCTATGTTAGTATTTGGTAGAGGTAAAGTAAACCTCGGAGGCGATGATGATGAGTGATTTGTTAAAATTAGTAGCATATCCAGCATCATTTATTATGATAGGTTATGGAGCTATGACCATCCTTGGTGGACACATTACTCCAGGAGGAGGTTTCCAGGGTGGAGCAATAATGGCTGCAGGAGCAATCCTATGTATATTAACATATGGATTAAAAGATAATCCTTTCAGTCTCTCACACGAGAGAATGTCTATAATTGAGGGTTTAGGAGCATTATGTTATGTAGCTCTAGGTCTATGTGGATTATTCTATAGTGGATCATTCCTATACAACCTTGGTACAAACATATATGACTTAGTACCATCTGGAATTGCAACAATATTCAACTTCCCAGATGCTGTTAATGCAGGTATAATACCATACCTAAACATAGTTGTAGGATTAAAAGTATTTATGGGATTAACAACTTTAGTAATTCTTTTCTACGGTGTTACAAAATACAGAGAAGATTATGTAGATGAAGAGGAAATAGAATAAGGAGGATTAGTTATGGTTTTAGAAACAGCAGTGCCGTTCATACAATCAGCAGCTCCTGACTTACTAGGAGTATTATATACTGGTCCAACAATCTGTGGTTTTATCATAGGTTTCATAGCAGGATTATTAATGCATAGAAATCCAACAAAGGGAATCACACTTACTACTTCCTCATGGATAGCTATCCTAATTGGTGGAGTAATAGTTGCATACTGGTTAGGTACTTTCCCATACTATGAATCACTACCATTTGGACCTGGATTTGTAATGGCAATCATTGGAGCAATGATTAGTAGAAGATTATTCGGAACAAAATATGAGGCATAAGTGGGGTAATATTAATGTATATGTCAAACGGTCAATGTGATGGCTCAGGAAAATGTGTAGATGCTTGCCCTACTGATGCAATAAAATTAGTTAACGGCAAGACAGTTAGTTGTATTACTTGTGGTAAATGTTTAAAGGTATGTCCAAACAAGGCTATATTTAAAAACCAGTATGGTGGTTATGTAGTTGATAGGAGTAAATGTAACTTGTGTGGAATGTGTATAAACGTATGTCCAGTAAACGTTATCACAGTAAAAGACGGAAAAATCATGGGTTTATGTTCTAATTGTGGTGTTTGTGTAGAACCATGTCCAAATAATGCTAGAATGGCTAAACCATCTAAACCAGTACCAATGGAGAATGAGTTAGTCAACAGGATTAATATTGGAACAAACCATGATGATTGTATAGAGTGTGGAAGATGTGCATATGTATGTCCATCAAACTCAATTAAATTCTCATATATTGAGCCAGGTGTATGTACAAAATGTGATACATGTATAGATATATGTCCAAGGAATGCAATCGGACCAATCGAGGAAGGCGGAGCATATAAAGTTGATATGAAGAAATGTGCTCTCTGTTACAAGTGTTTAATTGAATGTCCAAATGATGCGATTACTGCAAGTCATTTAGAACTAACAATTAACCAGCCAGAATACGATGTAGAAAACGATACAAAAATGATTGCATGTATTGAGTGTAAATTATGTGCTGATGCATGTCCAACAAATGGTCTACAAGTAATAAACAAGAGACTAAGATATGATGTTGATTACTGTAGCTTAGGTAACAATGTAGAAAACCATGAGCATTGTGCTAAGGACTTTGATCACGCTCCATGTGTACAAGCATGTCCTCAGGGAGTACTTGAATTCGTACCAGACTCCAAGATTACTCTAGAAGGATTATGTGTAGAATGTAGTTTATGTGTAAAAGCATGTAACTATGATGCACGTAAGTTTGGTAGAACCACATGGGATGGTGAAATTGCATCCAATTGTCTTAAATGTGGAATATGTGTAGAAGTATGTCCAAAAGAAGCATTATCCATTGTTGATGGTCAAGTAAAAGTAAACTTTGATAAATGTGTACTTTGTGAGAAGTGTGCAATGTATTGTCCAGTAAGTGCAATACCAAAGACTACACCATTAAAGATGAAGATAGCAAGTGGATACTCTATGCTAAATAGTAAGTTATGTGTAGGATGTAACCTATGTGTAGATGCATGTGTATTTAAGGCAATTACACCTGATGAGAATGGTAATCTAAGAATCAATAATGATAGATGTATATATTGTGGTGCATGTAAGACTGCATGTCCTGCCAGAGCAATTAAAATACAAAGAGATTTCGAGGCAACAATATGAGTTTAGGAAAAATATTTTTAAATGGTGTCTATGTAAACCTTAAAAGGATTATCTTTGGTAGTGACTGTCATACAGATTTACAGATAAGGAATGATGCTTTAAATGGAAATATTAAGCCATCTCCTAAGGTTGCAAAGGCTGAATGTATCGGATGTGGAGGATGTGCAAACGTATGTCCAACAAAGGCTATTGTAATGGTTCCAATAGAACCAGTAGAAATAGCTGATGGTATAATGAAGACATCCATACCAGAGATCGATGAAATCAACTGTGTACACTGTTATCACTGTCATGACTTCTGTCCAGTTTATGCATTATTTGGTGTAGCAGCAACAATACATCCTAATGATGTTGGTAATAAATGTGAGAAGGATGTTAACAGTATGCTTCTAGATCCAAGTGATGTACCTGATAAGAAAATCCAGTACATAGCACAATATTTAACTGATGATGCAATCATCCAGAAAAATAGAGAATTAAAAGAACAAGCACAAAAAGAAGCAGAACAAAGGGCTGCTGAAGCTAATACAGAGGGATAAATATGGGACTTAAAACACACTCTCGTAAAAAGGCGATACATCTCATGTTAGTATATACTGGTGGATGTAACGGTTGTGATATTGAAATAGTTAACACAGTTTTATCTCCTAGGTTCGATATAGAGCAATATAATGTATACTTAACTTGGAATCCAAGGGAAGCTGATGTATTAGTAGTATCTGGTCCTGTAACACATTGGACAAAGGAACCCTTACTTAAAATATATGATGCTATACCAAAACCTAAGTTAGTTGTAGCTGTAGGAGCATGTGCTTTAACTGGTGGAGTATACAAGAATGTCTATGCTGATATTCCATCAGAGGAAATTGAAGGACCAGTAGAGAATGTAATTCCAGTGGATGCTAAAGTCCCTGGATGTGCAGTAAGACCAGAAGATGTTGTAGCTGGAGTAGTATCAGTAATACCTATACTACTAGAAAAGGAAGATAAATAATTAGAAGGAGTATTTATATGGTTACAAAAATAGATGGAGCAACAACTTGTAATGATAAAGAAAGACAAGTTTTTGAAACAGAAATCGATATGGGTACAGTACATCCAGCAGCTTTAGAGCCTTACAGAGTCAGACTATTTGTTGAAGATGAAATAGTTAAGGATGCTGAGATAACTGTAGGTTTAAACCATAGAGGAATTGAAAGAATCATGGAAGGTTTACCTGTAGAGAAGGCAAATGCATTAACAGAGAAGGTTTGTGGAATCTGTTCAAATGGACACATATATAACTCTTGTCGTGTAGGTGAGGGTGCAATCGGTATAGATATACCTGAGCGTGCTATTGCACTACGTGTACTTGCAGAGGAATTTGAGAGATTACACAGTCACATGTTATACTTAGGACACGGATCAGAAGTATTATGTCATGAAACATTTGCTATGAGAATCTTCTATATTAGGGAATCTATCATGGAATTATTATACATGATGGGTGGTAACAGAGTTCAGTATGGTATAAGTGTACTTGGTGGTGTAAGACCTAGAGCAGACTTAAACCTTAAGGAACAGCAGAGAGTTCTAGACACAATGGATTACATTGACAAACACGTAGCAGAGTTTGCTGAAAGGTTTGTTGCAGATCCTATGGTAATGAGCCGTATTACTGGTACAGGTCAATTATCAAAGAAACAAGCACAGGATTTACATGTAACTGGACCATCTCTAAGAGCACAGGGTATTGAGTATGATTACAGAACAAAGATGTTCGAGTATGATGGTGTAGACTTTGATATAGTCACTGCTGATGGTGGAGATGTTAAGGCTAACATCCTTGTTAGAGTAGGAGAAATCTTTGAGTCAACAAAGATTGTAAGACAGGTAATAAACAATTTACCTAAAGGACCTATCGTTAACAGGGATTGGGAAATGGTTGACTCACCAGTATATAAGAGTTATATTGAAGTACCTCGTGGTGTATGTTTCCATTCATATGGTCTAGAAGATGGTAAAGTAAGACATAGTATTATTAGAACTCCTTCAATGTCTAATATTGGTGCAATGCAGGAAGCATGTATTGGTCATCCTTTACAGGATGCTCAACTAGCTATTGTATCATGTGACCCATGTTTTACTTGTACTGATAGAGCTATACAAGTAATTAAATTATAGGAGATATTACAATGGATTTAGTATCAGTTGGCTATGTAATAGGTGCTTTTATAATTGCTATTGTAGTGAACTTATGGTTACCAGGTATTGAGAAAAAGTCTGAGGCTAGAATTCAGCAGAGACTTGGTCCAGAACTCACAAGTCCAGGTATTTACACAACTTTCAAGTTCTTCTTTAAGCAATCATTAAAGCCTTCTGCTGTATTGCCAAGATTATATAATGCATTACCTATTGTAACATTAGTTGTAGTTGCAGTAATCTACTTACTATTAATACCACAGGTAATGGTTTCATGGACTATTTATAGTAGCCTAGTAGCTATAGTTGGATTATTAAAAATTGAAGAAGTTGTTTACGTATTTATGAGTTCATTCTCACAATCTCTATTATCTAAAACAATGCCTTTCCCTGATAAAGCTAAAGGTGGAAAACATAGAGAGGCTAAACAATCATTCTTTGAACAGATAAGTGCAAAAAGATCATTAAAGCTTATATCATATGGTAGTTTACCATTCTATATTGCTTTATTCATACCTGCAATCAAGACAGGAAGTATAGGATTATTTGATATAGTAATGTATCAACAAATATTTGGTCCAGTACTCTTTAGTGTTGAAGGTGTAATTGGTACAATTGTATTCTTCATAGGATTCTTAATTATACTTAACTCTAATCCTTTCGCATACATGGAAGGTCATTCAGATGTTATTGAAGGTCCACTACTTGAATATATGTCCAAGTCTAGAGCAGCATATGTAATGGCTCATGCTTTATTAATATTTACTGGTGCATGTATATACTCAACCTTATTCCTAGGTTTCCCACCAGTATGGGGCTTCTCAGTAATAATACCTGTCATTGTAAGTATAATATTAACAATTGCAGCAGCAGCTGTAAGTGCAATGGCACCATTATTTACTAACCGTGAGTTCTACCCAACAGTTATGGGTACTAGTATGATTGCTGTTATTGGTGTTCTACTAGCTGTAATATAGATGTATTAGGTGATATAATGAAAATCGTATTAAGAGAACATCATATAATAGGTTTAGGAGGCTACATTGTAGAGCTAAGAACTTCATTTAGAAACCTTATTGTTGTTAATCATAGTGATGAACCAATTAAGTTAGAAGTTCCTGTTCTTAATGATCAATGGATTGAAGATCATGAAGCACTTGGATTAGAAGTAATCCCAGTTTATGATGAGGATAACTATTTAGTCAAATGGCAAGTAGCTAAACATAAATTAGATGAAGAAAGAAAAGCTGTAGGAATGAATTAGATTTAATCCTACTTCTTATTTTTTTTAAATATTTTTTATTTTTTTATTCTATTTTTTATTACATATTTTTAGTAACTAATTCTTTTTTATTATTAGATTATTTTTATTATTGCTTATTCTAAGATTACTTTTTATTATCCTTATTACTTTTCCATATAGTTAATGGTGTTTGAGTGTTTTTAAGGCACTCCTAGAACTTTCTGTTTATTTTTAGTTATTTCAATTATCATTGTTTTTATGAATTTAGTCATACTTAAACTTTATATACTATTATGAACTACTTATTATTATAGAAACATCAATTAAGATGGAGGTATAATTTATGGCAAAAACAGTTGATGATTTACAACCAGGAGAGTCTGGAATAGTAAAAACACATAAGGTTAAAGGAGCTTTAGGTAAACATTTAAGAGAAATGGGTTTAGTAAATGGTACTCAAATTAAGCTTGAGAGAAAAGCACCATTAGGTTATCCTGTTGAGGTAAGATTACAGGGGTTTTCTCTAGCTTTAAGAAAAGAGGAAGCTGAATCTATTGAATTACAATAGATTAATT
>JAJQHG010000131.1 GCA_021199865.1 Methanosphaera sp.
ATCATAGCTTAACTTAATATATAGGGAATTAATTATGTGGGATACTAGTAAAGATTATAGATTAAAAGTAGCAGAAAAATCAGTAGAGTTATTTATCAAAACTGTGGAAGGATCAAACCTTAGAGGTTCATGGAATAAAAAACAGGCAAGAGTAACTGCTAAGCAGATGCTTCCTACTATACAGACATTATATTATTCTTATCTTTCACCAGAAGAATTAGTTAAAACTCCACAGATGGATAAATTATTAGAGGATGCTGACAGCATTCTTGAGGATCTTGGAGGAGAAGGTTATTATCAGAAGTTTATGGCTGAAGTAAAAAAAGATGATCGTGAAAAGCTTGAACTACCCCTAGCTAAGATAAAATTCTTCTTTAATATAATACATGGGTTATCTGATAGAATTAGTCTAGGTGAGATTGATGATCCAATAATGGGTATTGATATATGTGTTGGAGAAATTGTTAGTGTAAGTAATCATCCAAAAACAGATACTCTAAAGGTATGTAATGTAAATCTAGGTCAGCGTGCAATAACTGTCATAACAAATGATTTAACAGTTAAAGATAATGATCGTGTTGGAGTATCACTTCTTCCACCTAGTGAATTCTTTGGATTAACTAGTGAAGGAATGTTTCTTGGTGCAGGAGAAGGTGTACTTAAAGATGTTGAGGGAGATATTGGTAGTCTACCACAACATATTGACCTAGCAGCATTTAATGAGACAAGAAACTTTGTTGACCAGTTTATAAAAGAATAATTATTATATATTAACCTCCAATTAACCATCAACTCTTTTAAAAGTTTTTAATTACCTCATTTAATTCATCAATCTTATCTATTAGATTATTTACCTCATTATCCTGAATGTCTTCTGCCATATCAACAACATAATTATTATATATGTTCATTGCTACTAGTACTATGATAATTATTGCACCAAATAATAGTATTAGTTCTGTTGATGCTTGTGCTGATGTATCCTTATATATGTCCATTTTATCACCCAATTGATAAGACTGTTCTAAATATTATCTGTGATATTTCATATACTCCTATGGATGCGGGTACTAATATTATCATGTATCTAAATGACTTCTTAGTATCGGAATCTAGACATATGGATATTAGTATACTTACAAGTATTGTGTGGATAATAATATAGCCCATTGTAGCTATTGGTATTGTTGCATCTAGGGGATTTGTTTGTCCTAAAGTTGATAGAAACTCAGAGTATAATCTAATCATTCCAAGTGCAAAGGGTGTTGCTATAACTGATGAGATTATTAAGAACATTACTGACATCATTACTCCTGCACGACGCTCCTGTTGTAGTACCTGAGTATCACTTAAGTCATCAGCTATCATCTCAAGAGTATTTGACATGTTTCCACCAGACTGATTTAAGTGTATAATGATTTCAAAGGTATGTGTTAAGTTATCAATATTATTATTTCTAGCAACATCCATCAATGCTTCATCTAATGTCATCCCAAACTGCATCTGTAGAAGTACTCTCTTTATTTGGTTAGAGAAAACTGTATTATTATGTTTTGATAATTCTCTAAGTGAACTTTCTAAGCCTAAACCAACCTTTAGTAAAGATGATAATTGTCTTAGATAATCTGGTAATTGTTTTTCTATTTCATCTCTACGTTTCTGGTTTTGATACATAATATAGTAGAATACTAGTAATGGAATAATTAATGGTACTACTATTACTAGAAAAAGTGGTAATTCATATATTAATGATACTATGAGTGTAATTATCAGAACTATTATTGTTATTATTATTAGTAATGCTATGAGTTCTTCTGCTTTTATGTATAAGTTTATTTCTAAGAGTATCTTTTGTAGCTTAGCTAACTCTTCTTCGGGTATAATAGTTTTTATGTGATCTGTTAGATTTGTTATTAATTTCTTGTACATGATAAGTTGAATATTAAATAATAGTATTACTAACATAGTATATAATTATTACTATTGTGTTGTTATTACTATAATATCAATAAAATAAGAGTTGAATGTCTAGAATAAAAGTTACTAAAAAGTAAAATAGGATAAAAATAAAATAATTAAAAAAAATAGAGAAAAATAAAGAGTTATAAACTAAAATCAAGCTTTTTATCAAGGCTGGAAGTTAATACTTCACTATTATTAGATACTAATATATCATCCTCAATACGTACCCCAAATTCTCCAGGAATATAAATACCTGGCTCTGCTGTAACAATCATATTCTTCTCTAATACACCATCAGAGTTATAGGATACATTTGGTGCCTCATGAATATTAAGTCCAAAACCATGACCAGTACTATGAATAAAGTATTCACCATAACCATACTCAGTTATCACATCACGAGCAGCCATATCAACATCAGATAATTTAACACCTGGCTTAATAATGTCAATAGCAGCTCTTTGTGCTTCTAAAACAATATTCCATATTTCTTCTTGACGTTCAGAGTCAATGAATGTACGTGTTATATCAGAGCAGTAATGATCATACTTTGCACCCCAATCAACAACTATTGGACTTTCAACACGATTCATTGATGTAAGTGAGTGTGGTGAGCTTGAACGAACACCTGAAGCAACAATAGTATCAAAGGCGGGCTTTATTGATCCGTTAATAGTCATGTCAAACTCTAGTGTAGCTGCAGCATACTTCTCAGTACTAGTAAAATCTATTTCACCTATAGCATTAGATGCTATACCTATAGAGTTACGTATATTGGTTATTTCCTTCTTTGTCTTAGTTGTACGCATATCTTCTATTACTGTGGAGGATACAATATTACCTATATCATCACTTAAGAATTTTAGATACTCGAAGTCAAGGGAGTTTTCTACTGCTATATTACCTTTAAGTAAATCTTTTATTTTAGATAATTTCTCTATATCCCTTGTTTCTATTGATGAATTTGCTTGTGCATCCTGTTTATCAATACTATTAACATATAGTACTGGTTCTTCATCTATTATTAAGTAGGCAAAGCTTGATGGATAAAAGTCAGATATGTATTTAATGTTCTCTGGTTTAAATATGAACATTGAATCAATATTCTCATCATTTAGTTGATCTAATATTTCATTGTTTTTCATATATTATCCTCCATGAATTAAATTAATATTTATATTTATTTATAATCATTAATCATTAATTTATAATCTAATATTAATAGTATTTCTATTAAATCTAATCTAGATTACAATTATAATCATAAATATTTATAGAAAAAGAGATAATATATATCTAAAGATTATTATTCTAAAACATTGATGGAATAAATAGCATGGTATACTTTTCAGAAATAGAGAAAAAAGACTTAACAATTTCAATAATAGTCATTACATTAATATATGCTTTTAGCATAAGTGGACACTCAATTTATTGGTTTCTAATACTAATACCTCTATCACTAGTTACTGTGGGTATCAGTTTTATATTACATGAGTTAGGACATAAAGTTGTGGCACAAAGATATGGGTTTGTTGCAGAGTTTAGAAAATGGACTCAGGGATTAATCTTAGCAGTCATAACATCACTCCTCGGATTCCTCTTTTTAGCACCAGGGGCTGTTTATATTGGTTCATTTACTGGGCAGATTACAACAGAAGAAAATGGTATAATATCCATTGCTGGACCACTAATTAACATTGGATTAGCAATATTATTCCTTTTAATAGGATTTAGTCTAAAACCATTTATAGCAACTAGTGGGGTTATTGTATATTTATTACTAACCTGCCAGATTGGTTTTAGTATTAATAGTTATCTTGCCCTATTTAACATGCTCCCCTTACTCATATTAGATGGTGTAAAGGTTTTCAGGTGGAATAAGTTAATATGGCTTGTAACATTTGTTATATCAGGATTACTAACTTACATGTCTTATACTATAAACTTCCTAGTCTAAACTCATTTAACCTTTTTTATATTATTTTTTTTATAATTAAACCTTTTTTTTATAATAAATTTAATAGGAATTATTTATATATTATTAATCAAGATTTGTTTTAATTTAATTAATACACATAATAGATACATAGAGTTTAATAATTAATAATATGGTGAATAACATTGAGTAATAATAACAATCCTAAGATATCAGTCATAATGCCAAGTTTAAATGTAGCCAATTACATTAGTCAATGCATAGATAGTGTAATTAATCAGAGTTTTAATGATATAGAAGTAATATGTATTGATGGTGGATCAAATGATGGAACATATGAAATACTAGAAGAATATGCTAATAAAGACTCCCGTATAAGCCTAATAACATCTGATGTGAAAAGTTATGGTCATCAAATGAATCAAGCAATGAGTATAGCTAAAGGTGACTATATAGGTATCGTTGAAACTGATGATTATATTGATAAAGAAATGTTTAAAAAGTTATATAACCTAACAGAGGAGGGTAATGTGGACTTAGTTAAATCAAACTTTTATCACTTTAATGATACAGATAAACAGAACCCTTCAATAACAATTGATAAAGCAAAAGAATCCCTTAGTGATGTTACAACAAGTTTCACAATTGATGAGTACCCATACTTCTTAGAGGGACATCCATCCATATGGTCTGGAATCTATAAGAGAAGCTTCCTGGAAGATAACGATATTAAGTTTATAGAAGAAAAGGGTGGTGGATGGGTAGATAATCCATTCTTCTATGAAACAGCAATACTAGCAAGTAGTATCAGATATACTCCTGAGGCATTCTATCATTATAGAGAATCAAATACTGACTCATCATCACACAACTTTAATGATTTTAGTCTACCAATGAGAAGAGTTCTAGACATATTTGATGTACTAGAAAGACACAACTATAATAATCATGATGTTATAGTGTTATTTTATAACAGATTATTTAGATACGTTGAGATTATACTAGAGAATAATTATAATGATGAAAATAAACTAGATTATAAGACTGCATGTTATATTAATAAGGCATTAGCAAAGGTTGATGAGTCAATTGTAAAAGAGGATTTAATACCTAACTTCCAAAAGATATATTATAAGTATCTATCACCATTATTTGTGAAAAGATTTGAGGATAAATAGATCCAATAACCTCAACCCCACCTATTTTTAGTGTAATATTAAACACATATTATGAATTATTAGTTATTATAGATTATTAATACTAATTTTTAGTTATTATTTAATTCTAATGTATGATCTAACTTGAATAATATATAATTACTATAATAGACATACATAATAATAATATAAATTAATGTATGATTACATACAGCACATTTAATTATTCAATAGATTATTTCAAAATAAAAGGAAGTTCAAAATGGTTAAAGTATCAGTTGTAATGCCAGTATATAATGCAGAGGAGTATCTTGAAAGAACCATTAATAGTGTGTTTGAGCAGACTCTTAGTGATATAGAAGTAATATGTGTAGATGATGGATCAACAGACAATTCAATGAATATACTAAATCATCTTGCAAAACAATATGGAAATATAAAAGTGTACAGCCAGGAAAATCAAGGATCTGGAAAAGCACGTAATCATGGAATAGATGAAGCTAGTGGAGAATATATTGCTTTTATTGATGCCGATGATGTCTATATTGATGAGGATGCACTAGAAAAACTATATGTTTATGGTCACAAAAAGGATACTGACATTGTATGTGGAAACATGCTAAGAGTAACACAAGATTGTGAAGTTGAAAAAGGATATAACTATAATAATACTAGATTTAAATATTTTAACCAAAAAGACATTTTAGATCCAGTGGAGTATGGAATACCATGGGCATTCTATAAGAATATTTATAAGAAAAGTTTTATAGATGAGCATAACATACGTTTCCCTGACCTTTTACGTGGCCAGGATCCACTATTTCTAGTAAATGTGCTAATAAATGTAGAGGAAATCTATGTAACAAACACTGACCTCTATGGATATAATCATTCCCTTGGTGGTGGAGTAAACATAAAGATTAACACATACCAGAAAAAGTATGATTATATACAACATTTCAAACAAACAATGGATATATTAGAAGAAGCAAACTTTGAAACTCCTCTAAGAGAATTTAAGGAGGAATTCCTTAACTATATTGGATTTGAGGATAATGTATATGATGATGAACTAAAGAAGATTGTACCAGAAGTATTTGGTGATCTTGATAAATACTTTAATGACGATATAGCAGGGTATAATTATCTAAAATTACTAGAAAACAATGAAGTAAGTAGTGATTTTAAGGAGTATGGTCTAATAAAGAAGTGTCTATTTGAGGAAACATTACTTAATGATAACTTTATTAGTGGAGATCAACTAAGAGAATACATTAAATACAAGGAAAATCACAAGGAAAACAAAGAGGAACTATTGATCACATCATTTAATGAATTAAAGAAGATTGAACAAGATGTTAATAGAGTAAATGAAGTTATAAAGGATGAACTTGATGAAAAGAAAAAGTTAACCAAAGAATTAAATGATGAAAATAATAAAATACTAACTTCTAATGGTTGGAAAGCAACAGAATTCCTAAGAATTATGAGAAATAAGGATGAATAAATGCTGGTGATAAAATGGTAAAAGTATCAATTGTAATTCCCGTATATAATGTAGAAAATTATCTACGAGAATGCTTAGATAGTGTCGTAAATCAGACATTAACAGATATAGAGATTATCTGTATAAATGATGGATCACCAGATAATTCCCTTGAAATTCTAGAGGAGTATGCTAAACGTGATGATAGAATAACAGTGATTGATCAAGAAAATGGTGGTCATGCTGTAGCAACTAATAGAGGTATAGAGTTAGCTAAGGGTGAATACCTATACTTAATGGATTCAGATGATATTGTAGAGTTAAATACTCTTGAATTAACATATAATAGAGCTCAAGAGAAGAATGTTGACTTTGTAATGTTTAAGGCAATAAACTATGATTATCCAACAGACACCTACTATGAAACTGAAGTATACTCAATGAATAAAATATATGAAAAAGTAGGTGATGACGTATTTGACTACCATGATATTGGTAATCTAATGTTTGAGGCAAGTGTTACACCATGGAGTAAGCTCTATAGACGAGACTTTGTAATGAAGAATAATATACGTTTCCCTGAGGGATTAATCTTTGAGGATAATGTATTCTTCTATAAGGCACTCCTTAGTGCTAAGAGAATCTGTTTTATTGATGAATTTCTTTTCATCAGAAGATGGTATTCTAATTCATCCACTACAGCTGGAGACCTAAGATTTCTTAACTCCCTAGATGTATATAACCTGATGTTTGATGTATTCAAGCAATATGATGAATACGATAATTATAAAAATATATTATTAAATAGAAAGATATCTACTGCTATAATGCGTTATAATAAGATCAAACCAGAATTTAAGGATACATTCTTTAATGAGATGAAGAAAAACTTTATTGAAACAATATTCAATGATCCAATAGCCTATAGAGATTTCATGAAGCTAGCAGATTACAGGTATAAGAAAATGTTTGAACAAGTATTAATATCTGATAACTGCTATGAATTTGATAGTCTAAGAAAGATATATGATACAGCAATGAGTAATGCTGATTATAAGAAACGTGAGCTAAAACGCATAGTAAATCATGAGTTTGAGAATCTAGGTAAAATTGATAAGAAGTATAAACAATCATATTATTCATCCATGAAGCAGGCATTTACTGATATATTAATGGATAGTGAGACATACTTTGATTTTATGACTCATCAGACATATAAGAATAGGAAGAGAATAGAACGTATGATTATAGCAGATAACTATGATCAATGGTTACTTCTAAATAAGATTTATGATGAGAAGATGTTTGTAGATAATTCTCCAAAGATGCTTGAGAACACAGATGATAAGTTAGAAGAAGCAAAGAAGACTAATGATGAACTATTAAACTCTAATAGTTGGAAGCTAGTAAGTGCTATTAAGAAAATTACTGGATAAGAATTATTTAATCTCCTACTTTTATTATTTTTAATTAGAAAACTTATTTTAGGGATAATATGTTAAATGAATCACCAATAAAGTATAAGAAATCTACGCATAGAACTAGTGATCCTAGTGATACATTAGAGAAGATCTCCAAGATAACTAGTGATATAGGATTAACTAGAACATCTAATATTACACATCTGGATAGACTAAAAATACCTGTGTATACATCTATTAGGCCACTAGCCCCAGAGGGTGCTGTTAGTGTATATGCTGGTAAGGGTCCAAATGATATTCATGCTAAGGTATCATCTATTATGGAGGCTGTTGAGAGATACAGTGCAGAGATGGATGGTAGTGAAGAGTTAGTTACTAAGAAGTATGATCCAACAGATTGTCTTGATCCAGAGACACTGATACTTCCAAAGAATAGTTATAATGATGAAGAAATTGAATGGGTGAAGGGTTATTCTATTAAAACAGGAAAAGAAGTATTAATACCTGCTAATAGTGTGTATCACCCATATAATAGTGAGAATATTCATCATATACACTTGTCTAATACTAATGGTTTAGCATCAGGTAATACTTTAGAGGAAGCTATATTTCATGGTTTAATGGAAGTAGTTGAGCGTGACTCATGGAGCATATTTGAAGCACTAAGAGAGGATAAGAGGGAAGTTATATGTGATAATGCATCTAATGAGTATATTCAGGAGTTACTTGATAAGTTTAGTGATGCTAATGTTTATATTAAGTTATTAGACTTAACTAGTGATAATGGTATACCTACAATTGGTGCTGTTAGTGAAGATTTATCACTTAAAGATCCTGCATTATTAACTCTTGGTATTGGTACACATCTAGATCCATCAATTGCTGTTATACGTGCTATTAGTGAAGTGGCTCAAAGTAGGGCAACCCAAATTCATGGAACACGTGAGGATACAACTCGTGCAAATCTATTAAGAGATACTGGTTATGAAAGAATGAAACGTATAAATAAGCACTGGTTTAGAGAAAATAGTGAAAAAGTTAATATTGAGGATATTCCTAATCAGTCAAAGGATAACTTCAGGGATGATATTAATTTAACACTCCAATTACTCGAGAAGTCTGGTGTTAGTGATGCATACTATGTTGATTTAACTAGATCTATCAATATACCTGTGGTACGTGTTATTATTCCAGGAATGGAGTTATTCTCTGTTGATTCCTCACGTGTAGGTAAAAGGTTAATACCAGATAATTTAATATTATAGGGATAATATGAAGCAGGTTATTATTGTAAGAACAGATCTTAAGATGGGTAAGGGTAAGATTGCAGCACAGGCGTGTCATGCAGCCATATCCTGTTATAAGAGGTCCAATAAGAGTGATATTTCTAAGTGGGAATTATCTGGTTCAAAGAAGGTTGTGCTAAAAGTTCCAACAGAACAGGATTTACTAGAATTAAATACTATTGCTAAGTCTGAAGGCTTAGTATCTAGTATTATTACTGATGCTGGACATACACAGATTGAGCCATGCACAAGAACCTGTATTGGTATAGGACCAGCAGAGGATGAAGTAATTGATAAGATAACAGGTCATCTAAAACTCTTATAGGAGAATTCTTATGTATGTTATTAAGATTGGTGGTAGCTTATATCCTGATTATGTTGATGATATAATAGATGTTTTAGATGAAATTCCAGAGAAAGTCGTGCTAGTTAATGGTGGAGGCATGCTAGCTAACCAGGTACGTGAGCTTGATAATAAGGTTCATTATAGTATGGATACTAATCACTGGATGGCTATTATGTGTATGGATATTATTGCAACACTAATTGCTGATAGGCATGATAACATTGTATTAGTTGATAAGTTTGAGGATATTAGTTGTGTGCATAGGGATAATAAGATACCATTAATGTTAACATATGATTTACTTAGAGAGTATGACCCACTAATTCATTCATGGGAGGTTACTAGTGATTCTATTGCATGTTGGATTTGTAGTATGTTAAATGCTAAATTATTAATATTAACAAATGTAAATGGTATATATAATGGTGACATTTGCAACCCAAACAAAAAACTTATTAAGAATATAAGTGCTAGCGAACTATTAATTTTTGAAGAAACTTCAGTAGATAAATGTTTACCAAAATTATTAATTAAATATAATTTAGACTGTTTTGTGTTAAATGGTAAGTATCCTGAGAGGCTACTTGCTCTAACAAGCAGTGATTCTAATAATAACAGTTTATATACATATATAGGAGGAAAATAGTATGGCAGAGAAGATGATTTGTACTTCATGTAAACAAGAAATTTCACCAATAGATGAATACGTAAAATTCCATTGCCCAGAGTGTGATGGAGTAATTTATAGATGTCCTAAGTGCAGAACTTTTGGACATGAATACACATGTGAATGTGGATTTAAAGGACCATAAAATTATTTTGGAGGATTGAATATGGGAGATGTAGCAAGTATAATAAAAGTTATGCCTGAGAGTCCTGAGGTTGACCTAGAAGCTTTAAAAGAGAGTATTAAGAATGTTATTGAAGGAGATGCATTCGAGAGAATAGAGGAAGACCCTATAGGATTTGGTTTAGTTGCACTAAACGTCACAGTTGTTGTTGATGATGGTGAAGGTGGAACAGAGCCTATCGAGGCAGCTATCGCTGATCTTGATGAAGTTCAGAATGTAGAAGTAATTGATGTAAGAAGATTAATGTAAATACTTTTACAT
>JAJQHG010000100.1 GCA_021199865.1 Methanosphaera sp.
ATCTAGTTGAAAGATTACCCGTATATAAGAAATACATATCCAGAAAATACTTAAGTCAAGATGTGTATGATAAAGCAGTAAAACTAGATCATAAAATTAATTAATTGAATCCTATTTTTATAAAAAAAGAGTATTTAAGTACTTAGTGTACTTGTATATCAACCACGGTGTGATGTACACCTGGTGAATATTTTTTAATACAACGCTTATTTAGAATTTCTATACTACGTCCCTGTTTTTTTGCAGCTGCTTTCACACGTTCTATTGGACGTGTATAAATCAGTGGTTCGGGTGTTGATTCATGGTAATGAATTATACCATCCTCTTTTAGGTAATCCATTGCACTATCAAGGTAGTGATGTGTTGTACCAATATAGCCCATCATTATTCTATCAGCCACGTGATCAAAGTCTTGTTTTCCACAATCACCTAGTATTGGCCTAACAGTATCTTCAACCTTATTAAGCTTAATATTTTCACATAGGAAGTGATATGATTCAGGGTTTATCTCTACTGCATGAATTACCTCTGGATTTGAATGCACAGCCATGGGTATAGTAAAGTATCCAATACCTGCAAACATATCAATTATGGTCTCACCATCTCCAGGTAGCTTACTCATACGTAGACGTTCACCAGTATTACCCTTAGACCACATAACCTTTGCTACATCGATTTTAAACTTACAATAATTCTCTTTATGTATTGTTTCTGTACCCTCACCATATATCATCTCTATTTCAGGTTGTCTTTTCTGTCCATGTATATGTCCAATTTTCACAACTCTATTAATATAGGGTAATTTAATTAATTCTTCAAGGTCTTCTGGCTCTTTTTTTACTACTAGTATGTCTCCAATTAGTTTTCCCTTCATTTATGTACACCAATATAATTGATAGTTTCTATTAACTCCTCAAATGCATATAACTCTTTTTTCAGGATTTCTTCTTTTGTCTGTGTTCCACTCATTTCACCATCACTTGTTAACATGTCTGGTCCTCTCTTTATTAGGCGGAATCTTCCATCACTACGAAGAATTTCCTCAGCCTTCAAGTCATGTACAAAGCATCTGCCAGGTATAATTACAGCATCCTTTATTTCATTTAAATCTAGCTCTTCAAGATCTTCCTGTGTAATAAGACACGCAATTTCCTGTGAACATGCTACTACATTTACAAGATCTGATGCACCAAGATTATTAATAATCTTCTCAATATATGGTGCTGATATTGAACTAGTAATAATAGTAGCCTCTGCCCTGATAGGTGTAAGTATCTCTAAAAATTCACTATTCTTATCCTTCGATAGAGCATAGGGTGAATCATTTTCTGGATCACATAGTGGTGTACCAGTAATACGTAGATTATATTCCTTAGCTGTATCTTTTACCAGTGCTTCAAATTCAGTAGTACTTTGAGGCTCAATACCTGGTACTATTGGGTCACTATTAAGTATTAATCCCTGATTTCTAGTGTTAGCAAAACGCATTAATATTAATGCTTTAGCACCCCAACTTTCAAGATCTTCACATGTACGTCTTAAATCTTCACCATCATTAACTCCTGGTATAATAATACTGGCTGCATGCACATCACATGATTCACAGAAACGTTTTAGTGCATCAATTGATGCTTCAGGTGTCGGATCTCTCATCCATTCACTTCTAAGTGCGGGATTAGTACTAAACGTAGTAAATGTTGTCTCTATAACATTATTATTTATCAATCTATCTACAATCGAAGCATCATCTATTCCCTTACCACTAGTGTATCCTAGATGTATAGGAAAACCTATATCTTTTATTTGACCAGTTAATTCCTCAAGGTATGGATAACAGCTCACATCACCATCACCAGTAATATTTATTATGGTGTCTTGTGATAGTTCTGTTTGGAACATATTGTTTTGTAGAGTAGAGATTACCTGAAATGGTGGAAGATAGTCACGCGTCATATTAGTATCTGTAGTACAGTGTGGACACCCAATTTGTCCTGGGGGACAATTCTTACATCCAAGTATTTTTCTTTCATGAACATTTTTGAAATAGCAGTATTTACAAAAACCTCTACAATTCTTACCTGGAATTCCACCAACATCAGCCATGATCTGCATAATAAAATTTCCTTAAAATTAATTAAAAATCATAGAATATTTCTACTTATCTCTACTATAGTCTTCTTAAAGGGTTAGATCTATCCTATATATTATATGAAACTAGTAATATTCTATATTATCTTATTTTTATTTCTTTTCATTTAAACTATAAAATATTAAAATTTATTATTGAGAATAATAATATATCTATATAATAATATATTTTATGATAATATATAAGGGAGTGTTGTAGATGATAGGAAAGGATACACATATTGTTGATTGTCGTGAAACAAGAGGAATAGGTGAAGGTGGAGGAATTGCACAGCGTGGAACATATGCTCAATGTGGAGATGAATTACTTGCTGTTGCAATGTCACCAGGTAGAAGACATATTACAAAGCCAGTATGTGAGATAACATTTGCTCTAAGAGAAGCAAACATTCAAACAAGTACACTTGTATTAGATGCAGGATCAGGTGTACCAAGGGATACTCCTTCAGGTGGAAGAAATGGATTATTTGGTATTACTCCAAAGGAGATCTCCCAGATGTATAAGCACCAGATTGTATTAATACACTTTGGTGGAGTAAAGAATCATATTATATATAAAGCTAAACATGTACTAAAAAACGTTAATAAACCAGTTATTATAGTAGCACAGAATCCAGTAGATTTTGAAGATTTTGCACGTATAGGAGTTAAAACAGTAGCAGTAATGCCAGAAAAACCAGAGACACAGGGAACAATAGTGGATATTGTAACTGATGTTATCAGAGGTGAATCATGTCCACAGCAGAAGCTTGATGAAATAATTAACAAAGCTGAGAATGCTATAAAAGATTATGGATACTAATTGTTGGTGTAACAAATGTCAGTAATTATGAATCTATGTCTAGTTGCTACTATGGGATTACTTGCAATAATTACAGGTATATTCGAGGATCTAGAAAGTGATGTTGCCTCAACTAGTAATCCTAATAGTCAGGTACAACTAGCACCACAAGTAGGTAATAGACATAAACTATTTAATAGAGCAATATCTGGTGAACCATTACTTGTTGGTACAATATCAGCAATCTCTGGTACAATATCATACGTATTTATTTCTATGAATTACTCTGTTATCCTATCATTATTAGTAGCATCTATCATAGCAATGATTATCCAGGTAGTATTATCCATAACTGCATATATGGGTCGTATAACTAGTCAAGCACTATATAATCAGCCATTATTTATGGATGTAATACTTAAGCATATTCCAACAAGTGCAGCACACTCATTTATAAGCATATTTTCTATAACATTATTATCATATATTCTATGTTACATGATAACTCCAACATTTGCCATAACACTACCTATAGCAACACTTCTTATGGGTATAACATTAGGATCAATTGGTTCTGCTGTTGGTGATATTCATTATGGTGCAGAGAAACTATATCAGCATCATACATTCGGTTCAGGAATAGCAGTATCAAATAATGGGGACATTACAACTGTTGATTCTATTGGTTCAAGAAATTCTATTGATATAGTAAGATTCGCATCAAAATTTGCTAGTCCATTATCTGGCCTATGTTTTGGTATTATTATATTCCTAACATTTTGGATTTACATAGTCTTTGGTATAACTGGTGGACTAATTGCTGGTTTAATCATAGTACTATTGGCCCTAATATGTAACTGTTTATTAGAGTCTCATGCACGTAATAAATATGGTTCATATAATGAGGAGACAAGAAAATGATTGAGTTAATACTTTCTATAATTATTGGTTCTACACTTATAGGTATAGGTGTACACTTTATACCTGTGGGTGGTGCACCAGCAGCATTATCAACGACTGCTGGTATACCTACAGGTACTCCTATGATAACTATTGGTATGGGAATAACAGGTATAATATCAGCTATAAGTCTATTAGGCCAATCTACACCAATAATATTATTAGGTGGAGCAATAGGGTCTATGACTATGATTGCTATAACTATGCTATTTTCTAATATGATTCATGTTTATGGTGTAGGTGTACCTCCAGCATCATCAAACTTTGAGAAGGATCCTATAACGGGTTTTAGTCAATCAGAGTACGTAAGTCCTGGTACAACAGGCCATGGAATACCAACAGTATCATTTATTAGTGGAATTATAGGTGCATTCCTTGGAGGTCTTGGTGGAACTCTAGCATTTATAGGAATATATAATCAGTTAGAAGTTGTATCTATACTTTCACAGATAGAGCATTGCTCTATAGCTACAATTATATCAATCATGATCTTCTTTATTATAGCAGTAATATCATCCTATAATATTGGTGGTACTATACAGGGATTCTATGATAAGAAATTTAGAAATAAAATTGTTTCAGGAACCGTTGCAAGCTTTATTGTATCAATAGTTCTTGCAATAATCTTTGCAGTTATACTAGGGGGTATTTAATTGGCTGATGATATAATACCACAACAGATTATAACAATAATGGGTATTGTAGGTTCTCTAATCTGTATATACTTGTCATCTATTGATGTGGCAGGATCTATCTTTTCCATGGCTGGTATGATTCTAGCAGTAATATATGGTACAAATACTCTTAGACATATTGGTGGATATAGTTTAGGTACAGGTGTACCATCCATAATTTACATGTTAACTGCATGTGGACTAATTGGTGTTGTTAGTGCATTACTATTATCAGGATATATCTCTGATATTTTCATGCCTATAGTGGCATTAGTAATAGCATTTATTATGGGGTATGTTATTTCAATGGTTTGTGTCCATGTATTTAAGATTGAGGTTGAGATTCTTACTAAATCATTTATATCTATATCAATAGCATCAATGCTTAGTATATTATCAGCATCAACACTTGTAGTCTCAACATATGCTTCTGATATATTATATAATGAAGTGATTTGTACAGGTATAATATTATTAATAATGATTATGACTGTTATGGTTATACAGAATCCATATAATTCCTGTATGGGTCCAAATGAAGAACAGTATAGAACGTTATCATTAGCTATTTCTAATAGTTTCTTAATGATAATGGTATTATCAATAATAAGTATGTTATTTAACACTTACTGGTATGTATACTTAGCTATCTCTATTGTTGGATGGATCATAGCAATACATAAATATGTTAAATATACATTTAACCAAGCAGCAGTTGTTAAATGGTCTGGTTTATGGTCAAATACTGATGGGGATGACTAAATATGGCTAATGTAATAATAGATGAGGAATTAATTCTAAATGTTGATACTGGGGTCATAGGATTAAAAAGTAATCAGGAAGAGAATGATCAGTTAGTGCTACCTATTGAAGAGCTAAATGATGAGATTGATAAATTAGAAGTAGCAATCACTAACCTTGAAGAATCATTTGATCCCAATACTGTTTCTAGTTTATCACAACAGGGAAGAGAAGGAATATATCTTAAGCAGGGATTAATAACAAACATTATAATAGGAATTGTTATAGCATTAATTGTTATAGTACTAATAGTATAAAGGTGGAATAATGGTCGATAAGAGTGATGTATTAGATGGATGGCCTTTTGAGACAGGTGACTATGCTGTGGGTGATCCAAGTAGTTCTGTTGCAATAGTAACCCTAGGTTCAAACATGAATGATGAATTAGTCTCATCAGGGTGTGCTATTGTAGGACCACTACACACAGAGAATCTGGGAATAGAGAAACTAGTTGCAAACATAATATCTAATACAAATATTAGGTTTCTAATAATTTGTGGATCAGAGGTACAAGGACATATAACGGGTAAAACTGTTGAAGCATTATACTCTGAGGGAATTGATCCAGAAAAGAAGTCTATTATAGGATCACCTGGAGCAATACCCTTTGTAGAAAACTTAGAGGTAGATGCGGTAGATCGATTCCAGGATCAAGTATCTCTTGTTAGTATGATTAATAGTGAGGATATTGATGCAATAACAGAAAGTGTTCAGGAATGTATTAGTAATGATCCAGGAGCATACCCTGAAGAGCCTTTACTTATAGAATTATCTGAGTCTGAGGATGAAGAAGAGGATATCTCAACAGCCAGTACTACTACAACAAGTACTGGGGGTAATGTTGATTCTAGTGCAATACAATTATCCCTGATAGATACACGTATCAAGCTAATGAAGACAGAAGTTAACCAGATAGCATCATTACAGAAGTATCAGACAGGATACTATGCTGGTAAAGTTGAAGGTGTAGTAATAGGATTTATTCTAACAATGGTACTACTATTAATAGTGATTAGGGGGTTCTAATGATGGATGATATATTTAATAATATTAAGACTACTATTGATCAAATTGATTATAAATGTCAATTAATTGGTAGAAATCAGAGGTTGGACAGTGCTGTTGGTTCAACACGCTTTGTTGGTATATTCCTTGGATTTCTTGTCACATTAATAGTAATAGGTATACCAATAATATATTATGGGGGCTAATCTATGCCTGATAATCAAATGGATGATATAGAAACTATAAATGCTAGGCTTGATCGTCTAGAAGAACGTTTAGAGGATTCTCATGCAGAATTTTCACAACGTGCTGGAAAAAGTATGGGTAGAGATATTGGAATATTATATGGTATAATAATAGCATTAGTATTTATCATAATTTTAATGAAGCTAAATATATTATGAGGTGTTATGAGAAATGTTTAAATTTGAGAAGAAACAGGAAGTATTTGATATTTATGGAGTTAAGATTGGTGGACAACCTGGTGAATATCCAACAGTACTTGCAGGTACAATATTTTATGCAGGACACAACATAATATCTGATGAATCCAAGGGTGAGTTTGATAAGTCTAAGGCAGAAGAACTTATTAATACTATGGATGAGATGACTGATATCACTGGAAATCCTAATCTTATACAGATATTTGGTGCAACAGATGAGGCACTAATAAAATATATAGATTTTGTAACATCCATATCTGATTCACCATTTCTCATAGATTCTACTGCATCTGAGGCTAGAATTGCTGGAGCTAAACATGTTAATGAGACAGGACTAGCGGAACGTACAGTATATAATTCAATTAATATGTCTATTGATACAGATGAAATTAATGCAATAACAGAATCTGATATAACATCAGCCATAATACTTGGTTTTAACCCAACAAATCCTGGCGTAGAAGGTAAAATTGAGTTATGGGATAATGGTTCTGGAGTACTGGATAAGGGATTACTTGAAATAGCATCTGATTGTGGAATTACTAAGCCCTTAATGGATGTTTCTGTAACACCACTTTCACAGGGTGGAGGTAGTGCAGTAAAAGCAACAATTAATGAGAAAAGTAAATGGGGCTATCCTGCTGGTAGTGGTGTACATAATGTACCTTCATCATGGGACTGGGTAAAACAGTATAAGAAGGAGTACCCCGAGGTTTGGCCTGTATGTGATATAGGAGCAAACATTATTCAACAGATGGTTGGTGGAGACTTTGTACTGTTTGGTCCAATAGAAAATACTAGGAGGGCATTTAGTGCATGTGCAATGACAGACATGTTTATTAGTGAGGCAAACTCTGAGATAGGAGTTAAGCCTGTTGAATCACATCCATATAATAAATTATTATGATACCATGATGCCTAATAGAGTAACTATACCTGTAATAGATCCTATTAAAATAACAGATCAATTCTATACAGTCTTATCTGTAGAACTAGGAAATACTACTATAAAAGCTATTCTCATGACCACCAATATTAAGACGAATCAGAGTTATATGGTAAATAAGCTTGTAAGACTTACAAGAGATATTAGACAACCAAAGACTGATGAAGAATTATTTGGTTATACTATATGGGAGAAGCCATTAACATATGAGTCTATAAAGAGTGCTATTACTAGTATTATCCTTGATTGTTTAGATAATGTTGGTTTAAGTGTTGGTGATGTTGACTTTGTTGTTAGATCTACAGGTATAGTTGCACTATCTAAATTATCCTCTGATGTTGGAACTATTATTAAAGCATTATCTGATGGTTGTCTTGAAGCGGGTATAAAACCATCTAAAATGGTAGCTCCTTTTTCTAAGAATAATATACCTGAACATATACGTAAATACTCTTTTTTAAGTACTGTTGAATTTGATGGGTCTGTTGTTAGTGTAAGACCACCTAAGAAGTCTGGTGTTAGTAGTAATCAGATGGAAGGTGAACTTGTAACAGCAGGTATTAAATTAGCAGCCAAGAATTCACCTGTTGATTATAGGAATCCTGTTATATCTATTGATATGGGTACTACTCTTGCTGGTCAGGTAGTTGATAATACTAAGCCATATGCTAATTTACTGTGTAACTATGTTGGTCTTGCTGGTGGTATTTCTGATATTATTCTTAGGGGATCTAATATTATTGATGAAAAGTCCTCTACAATAAACCTAGAAAATCCTGATATTAATGCTGAATATAATGATAAGTTAATATCAACAAACACAATTAAATTACATGAATATATTGATATTATGGAAGTTCCACCCAATCTTGATGAATTTGGATCAGTTGGAATAAATCCATCAACAGATAACATAAAACTTATAGGTTCACGCATAAATAATGAGGATAAACTTATTGATAAATTCATTAATATTAGCAATGATTATACTACTCCTGATGTATTTGCACAGATTGATGATTTATATGCATATCTAATTAAGAGATTGATTGACACAACAAAAACTCTTAATATTATTAGTGATGATATGACTCTTGGTATCACTGGACGTGCAGGAATCACAGGTCATAAACCAGAACTAATATGTAAATATTTAAATGATGATTTTAGTAATGTAATCTTTGTTGATGATGGGCTAGCTCTTGGATCTGTTATGATGGCTCGTTGTATGAATTCTCTTGGTAGTCCTACAAATCCTATTGGTGGATCAAGGGGCGGAATGTGTATTATGCAACAGAGAATCAAGTAATATATTAACTTTCTGCTTTTTAAATCTATTTTTATTAATATTTTCAAAAAAAAAGTATAAAAAGGGGATTATTTAGTAATTATTTGTCTTACTCATTTCTTCTAGTCTTTGTATTCTATCAGCAGTGCTTGGATGTGTTGAGAATAAATTTGCCATTTTACTTCCACGGTTTCCAAATGGATTCATAATAAACATATGTGCATCAGTTGTTTTTGCATCAGTCATAGGGTTCTGTATTGTACCAAACTCTATTTTTCTAAGAGCACTAGCTAGAGCTAGAGGATTACCACATATTTGTGCACCTGTAGCATCAGCTTTATATTCTCTTGATCTACTAATTGACATTTGAATAATTGCTGCTGCTATAGGACCGATTATGGATACTAGAATTGCACCAATAATTGATCCCATATTTTCTTCGTCATCTGCGAATATAAATGCATATGAACCCCAGTTAGCTATTGCGGTTATCATACCAGCTATGGTTGCTGCTACTGAACTAATTAAAATATCTTTATTTTTTATATGTCCAAGTTCGTGTGATAGAACTCCTCTAAGCTCTTGTTCATCAAGCATATTTAATAATCCAGATGTAACAGCCACTACTGCATGATCCTCATTACGTCCTGTTGCGAATGCATTAGGATCATTTGATGGTATTATTGCTACTCTAGGTTTTTTTATTCCAGCATTGGTTGATAGTTCACCAATAATTCTGTGTAGATTTGGTGATTCCTGTTCTGAAACTATTTTTGCTTTATATGATGATAGAGCTATTGAATCAGAATAGAAATATGATATGAAGTTCATTATTATTGCTAAAACTAATCCTATAAGGATACCTAATGAGCCTATACCTATAACATTACCTATGATTCCACAGACAACTATTAGTACAGCTGACATGAATCCTAAGAGGACTGCTGTTTTCAGATTTTCATACATTTCATATTTTTCCTTAATATTTTTAGTTAATATATTTCATTAACATTACATATAAAATTTTTATATATCTACAAAATTCAATTGTATTGTTATATAATGATATATCTCTTATTTAATTATTCTAGTTAGCTATATTCTTAAATACTTCTATTCAAATCTTGATAATAATAAATAATATACTAAACATAACCTAATATTAATAGATTTTATTTATGAATACCAAATAATCTAATTTTT
>JAJQHG010000058.1 GCA_021199865.1 Methanosphaera sp.
TAGTAATATTCTGATTTATAATAATAATGAATCAGTATACTTAGTAAATCTATAATTACTCTAAATTTTTAGTATATTTGTTATTACTCTAAATTTTTAATTAATCTAATAATTACACTAAAATATTAAGTATCAAAAAAAAGTATTTATTGGGAGGTGATTAGAATAAAAAGGTGCTTTTAGAATAAATCCTTGTTTATTCTCGTCTATGTTTACTTTTAGACTTATTAAAGTCTTTCTGATAATTATTCTTCTTATTTCTATGTGGATTAAAATTCTTACTTTTTCGTTTCCTATCCTTCTTAAATGAACGTTTATTCTTCTTTCTCTTCTGATCATCGTCTCTTGGACGTGCAGGTTCTATATGGATCTTCTTATCATTAATAAACGTATCATCCATAAATTTATAGAAGTCACTAGCATTAATTTCCTGTATCTCTACAAATGAGAAGTTATCATATATGTCAATGTTACCAATCTGTCGACCAATAAGTCCTGTCTTATCATGTATTGCACTAAGAAGTAGACTAACAGTTAAGTCCTGTTTTCGACCCATAGTCATAAAGAATTTAACAAATCCTTTTCGTGCCTCAGTATCACCAAACTCTTCCTGCATATAACTATTCTCTTCACTAAGAATACGTAGTAGTGCTGAAGCTAGGTCTATAGAGTTATATCCCTCTTCAATTAGTTTTTCTACTATATGAATTTCATGAGATAGATTCTCTTTATGAATCATATTCTTTAGTTCTTCAATAAAGTTATCTTTCTTTACTTCCTCTACATCAGTACGTGATGGTATAGGAGCTTGTTCAATAGTAGTTTTAGCATATTGCTGAATATCTCTTAGTTGATATATTTCACGACCAGAAACGAAACTGTATGCCTTACCAGTCTTTCCTGCACGGCCTGTTCGACCAATACGGTGTACATAGTATTCATTATCATTTGGTATATCAAAGTTGAATACTGCCTCTATTCCACTTACATCAATACCACGTGCAGCCACATCTGTTGCAACAAGAACTTCAATATTATTGTTCTTAAATTTGTTCATTACAATGTCTCTCTGGTTCTGTGTTAAATCTCCATGTAATCCATCGGCTAGATATCCTCTTATTTGTAGGTGACTAACAAGCTTATCTACCTTACGTTTAGTGTTACAGAATACAAGTGATAGGTTAAAGTTCTGTATATCTAGAATTCTAGATAATAACTCTACCTTCATATCTTCACGTACTTCAAAGTATTTTTGTTCAACATTTGGTGTTGTTAGCTCCTGCTTTGTTACCTTAACAATCTCAGGATTTTCCTGGTATCTTTTTGCTAATTGCAGTATCTCTGGTGGTAATGTTGCAGAGAAGAGTAAGAATTGTCTATCATAGGGAATATCTTCTAGTATAAATTCTATATCTTCTCTAAAACCCATATCAAGCATTTCATCTGCTTCATCAAACACTACTGTTTTAATTGTACTAAGATCTAGTGTTTGACGTTCAATATGATCCATTATACGACCAGGTGTTCCAATAACTATTTGCACACCTTTTTCTAGTGCCTTTATTTGTCTATCAATTGGTTGTCCACCATAGATTGGTAATACTTTAATATAGGGTAAGTATTGTGATAATTGTTTTATTTGCTCGGCAACCTGTATTGTTAATTCACGTGTAGGACATAATATGATTGCTTGTAATCTTTTATCCTTCTTATCCATGTTTTCAAGGATAGGTATTCCAAATGCTACTGTTTTACCAGTACCTGTCTGGGCTTGTCCTGTAACATCTCTATGCTTTAATATCTTTGGTATTGCTAATGATTGTATGGGTGTTGCTTCCTCAAATCCCATATCTTCTATTGCTCGTTGGATTTCCTCTGATATATTGAAATCTTTGAACTTTAATCTCTCCATTACTATTACCTCTTAATTGTAATCATATTCAAAATATCCTTTTTCACAATTAATTGGAATTAGTATTTAAACAGTTTGTTTAATTTTTAGAGAACAATTAATTAAAACAGAATTATAATATTCTGGTAATATTATGTCTTATTATAACTTATGAAAAAGAATAAATTATCTATATAATACTAGTTTTAATTTAATAATATTTTAACTTTATCTAGGAATAATAATAAGTTGTATATAAAAATTATGATATATCAGAAAATAACAGTATTGATATAAACTTTTATCTTATTCTTTTATAATTTACTGCTTTAAAATTAGTTATCCCTAGATTATATGCTAATCTAAGTTGTCAATATAAATAAAAAAAGATGAAAAAAAGGAGGGGTGTTAATTTAGTTTGTATGGGAAGGTTTAGATTTTAACATATCCTCAGGATTAGGTATAGCATCCTTGATTCTATCTAATCTATTATTCTTAAGATTCTTTATAAATTCATCCTTCTTTGGACCAACAAGTGCATGCTCTAATACATCTGTTAGGGTATCAACAGGTATTATCTCTATTTTATCCTCATACTTCTTATCAATTAATACATCATTTACATTAGATCTAGGAATAAGTACCTTCTTCATACCAGATTCAGCTGCAGCTTCTATCTTATATGTTACTCCACCAATAGGTAGTACAGTTCCACGTACACTTAGAGAACCTGTTAGAGCTAGTGTTTGATCAATAGGAATATCTTCTATTGCAGAAATAATTGCAGTAGCCATAGATACACTTGCACTATCTCCTTCTACTCCATCATATGATTGAACAAACTGGATGTGTATATCATAGTTAGATATGTCTGTACCAATACTCTTCTTAATAATAGCACCTACATTCTGCACAGCTTCCTTAGCAATATCTCCAAGTTTTCCTGCAGCAATTATCTTACCTTCTTCTTTACTCTGACTAGGTGCAGCCTCAGCAGCAATAGGTAATACTATACCACTAGAGTCACCAATCACAGCAAGACCATTAATACAACCAATCTGTGAACCTTCATTAGAGAATATACTGTACTCTTTTCTTTGTACAATATATCTATCAGCTACTTGTTGTTCTAGGGTTCTTGAACGTTTCTTAGCCTCAAATACATGATCTGGTGTTACTTCATCTGCTTTTTCTTCAACAGCTATATCACCAGCTGCTCTAACTAGTCCACCAAGATCTCTTAGACGTAGTGTGAGTGCATCTCTCTTACCAGCTCTACGCTGTGCTTCCTTAACAATCTCTGTAACAGCTTCCTTGTTAAAGTGTGGTATTCTACCATCATTCTCTACTTCTTGTGCTACAAATTGACCAATTTTCTTACGATTCTCTGGAGTATCCTCCATAGTATCCTTCATGAATATTTCATATCCATATCCTCTTATTCTTGATCTAAGAGCAATATGCATATCATCAAGAACTCCCATGTTACCAGATGCTACTAATACAAAGTCACATGGTACAGCATCTGTTCTAACCATTGCACCACTACTAGTATCACTTTGACCAGTAATCTGGTATTTATGTTCCTGTAGTGCTGTTAATAATTCTTGCTGAGTCTTCATATCCATTGTACCTATTTCATCAATGTATAGTACTCCCTTGTTTGCACGGTGTATCATACCACTTTCTACACGTTCATGTGCTGGTGTTCCAAGTCCACCTGATTGGTAAGGGTCATGTCTTACATCTCCAAGAAGTGCTCCAGCATGTGCACCTGTTGCATCAATAAATGGTGCAACCTCCTTATCCTCATTATTAACTAATAGTTTTGGTGAATTTTGTTGTCCTCTTGGCCTTAACTGATAGAATGCAAAAAGAATAATACCAGCAGCTATTATTGCACTAAGTAATTGATTAGTAATTATACCTATAGCTAATACGAATACCATAATGGCCATCATTAACATGTTTCTACGATCATCTTGTGCTTTCTGTTGTTTCTTGGAGTTTTCTATGATCTTTTTTCCTTGGCCTGCTGGCATTACACCAATTAGGGGATTATTTTGGTTTTCAATATTAGGGTATGTTAGTATATCTTGTAGATCTTCTGGTGGTAATAACTCAGCCATTGCTTTTGCTATCATTGACTTACCAATACCAGGTTCACCAATAAGTAGTACATTACGTCTCTGTTTTGCGGCTTTTTTTATTGTTTCAACTGCTTCTTCTTGACCAATAATTTGATCTATTAACATTTTTGGTATTTCAATATCCTCTGTATCTACATAGTCCTTAGGGTCAATCTCTGTTATCACGTGTTCTGAGTTACTTAGTACTGTTTTATCTGTGTCATTGTTGTTTTTATTTTCCTCATCTGTATTAGTAACTTCATCTGACAATGATTCTTCTTGGTCATTCAGGTCAGTTGTTTCTTCATTATTTGTATTAATAATTAAAACCTCCAGGTTAATGTATTATTATTTTAATTATTTTCTTAATTTATATTAATTTAATTTTTTTATTTCAAGTATAATAATTATTTTCTTATTTATTATTTTTATAATATGTAAATTTATATATATAAATATTTAATTACATAATGTATTTAAAATATCCTGTTTATATATGAACAATATTTCATGCTATTTAAAAATAAATAAATATAACATAATTTAATTAAATTAAAAGCTACATACAACATAATTAATAAACAAAATGTGGGGACAAATACTAATGAAATATGTAATGTTTCAAGGAACATCATCAAATGCAGGAAAGACACTAACAGTAGCGGCACTATGTAATATACTAGCACGTAGAGGATATCGTGTTACACCATTTAAATCACAGAATATGTCACTAAACTCATATACAACAATAGATAATGATGAGATGTCAATAGCACAAGTAATGCAGGCAGAAGCCGCAGATATAGAACCAAATTGTAATATGAATCCAATACTATTAAAACCAAAGGGTGAATTCACGTCTCAAGTAATAGTACAAGGAAAACCAGCAGGAGATATGCGATTTGATGAGTATCAAAATAATTTTAGAGATAAAGCAATAAAAGCAATAGATTCATCCCTAGAATACCTAAAAGAAGACTATGACATAACAGTAATAGAAGGTGCAGGATCACCAGCAGAAATAAACATGTATGACAAAGATTTAGCAAACATGTTAATTGCACGAAAAACAGATGCAGATGTAATATTAGTAGCAGATATTGATCAGGGAGGAGTATTTGCCTCCATTGTTGGAACATACTTCCTAATACCAGAAGATGACAGAAAACGTATAAAAGGAGTCATAATCAATAAGTTTAGGGGAAATGCTGATGTACTAGAAAGTGGTATAAAAACAGTAGAGGAAATAACAAACATACCAATAATAGGTATACTGCCTTTTGATGAAACACTAAATCTACCAGAAGAAGACTCAGCATCACTATCCACACATCACTTTAGTGAGAATGAAAAAATAACAATAGGAACACTAAGACTACCAAGAATATCAAACTTCACAGACATAGATCCACTCGACTATGAAGAAGATGTTGGAATAAAATTAGTAAATATATATGATAAGTTTGATGACTTAGATGCACTAATAATACCAGGAACTAGAAACACAGTAAACGACATAGTAGAATTAAAGAATGCAGGACTATTTGACTACATACAAGAAGTATCAAAGGAAATACCAATATTTGGTATCTGTGGAGGATACCAGATGCTATCAAAGAAAATCATTGATCCAGACTGTCATGAATCAGGATATGGTTCAGTAGAAGGACTAGGACTACTAGATATGAAGACCAAGTTTGGAGAAATAGATAAGGTAATAAAACAAAGTAGTGCAACAGTAATATCTGATAGTCCTTTAGGATTTAAGGCAGGAACACAAGTAACTGGATATGAGTTACATGAAGGAATAACACTACTAAATACAGCAAAACCATTCCTTAAACTAGAAACAGGTGCAGGAAACGATCAAACACATGTGTATGATGGAGCAATAGATGGAAACGTATGTGGAACATACTTCCATGGAATATTCCATAACTATGAATTTAGACGAAACTTCACAGACCAGTTAAGAATCAATAAAGGATTAGAACCACTAGGATTAACTAAGGATACATTCAAGGAATCAAAAAGAGTTAATTATGATCAATTAGGTGATCTATTTTCAGATAATATTGACATGACCTTCTTTGATGAGCTACTAGACTTAAAAAACTAATCCCCACACACTATTTTTTTCTTATAATGTTTCAACAATACTAGCAAACTCTCTAAGAGTAGTTGTCTGATAAACAGTAGCACCAGCCTCCTGGTAGTCAGACACACAACTAGTAGGACTATTCCATCTAACCTTATTCTCAGGATTAAGAATAATCACACGACGAGACTTATTAACAATTCTATGTAGAACTGTTGCACTTTCAAGCACACCATCTATTCTTCTACCAGTCCAATCCCTACAATCAGTTAACAGGATTACATCAGTATTCTTATTAATATCAGCTTTTTTTAGAAACTCATTAAATGATTTAGTCATATCAGAGTGTCCCCGTGGTCTAAGACCGAGAGATTGAATACCAACATTTACCTGATAAGTATTCTTATATGTAGTATCCAGGGCATGTGTCACATCAATAGTACGATTATCAAATAAGTATAATGTTAAGTCATAGAAGGACTTATAACAACCAGTTAATAGAGAAAAGAACCAGCTAGTTGACCATTCACATGAACCACTAATATCACATAGGAATATATGTTTAGATTTATGTTCAGGGGGAGTTTTACCAACAAGATTAATTAGGTGTCCACCATTTTTCAGGTTCTTCCTAATAGTCTTAGGCATATCCACGCCACGTGACCTACTACTTTTTTTACGTATAGATCTATGATTAGCAATTTTCTTACTAAAATCATAGCATATATCAAAGACACGATAATCAATTGTATCTAACTTTATAAACTCATCATCAAGAATACTCTTATCAACAACTTCCTTCTGTTTAAGTCTACGTTTAAGTATTGTTTCACGTGTAGTATCCTTCTCAGGTTTATTCTTCTTATTTGATTTAGATTGATCCTCTTTATTATTGTTACTATTATTATCAACCTGTTTATGGTCCTTTTCAAGAGTTGTGGAAGTATCCTTATTATATATGAATACATAATTATATGCACGTTCAAACTTAGCTAAATCTCTCTTATTCTTAACATGCACGGATTTTAAGGCTTCCTTCATATGATTATTATCAAAGTATTCATTGAATTCATCCCATATTTGACTAGCCATCATAGTACTACGTATACTTACATTTACTCCATCATTACGTAGATAGTATGATAGTCTTAATATCTTCTCATTGACCATATTATATCATCATAGTTTTGCAATCACATCAGCAAATTGTTGGAGGTTACATGTTTCAAATACACTCGCACCACTTAACTGGTAGTCACGAACATGACTTGTAGGTGTATTCCACCTAATTTTCTTCTCAGGATTAAGTATTAATACTCTACGTGATCTTTGAACAATTTTCTCTAGTAATAATGCACTTTCTAGCTTTCCATCAACAAACTGTCCCTTCCAGTCACGACAATCTGTCAATATTATCACGTCAGTATGATTATTTAGTTGTGCTTCATCAAGAAACTGTCTAAATGAATTATTCATATCAGACTGTTCATGTGGCCTGATACCTAACTCTTGATGAGCAATATTTATTTCATTTGTATTCTTAAACTGGCTTCCAAGAGTATCTGTAACATCAGTTAACTTATTATCAAAGTCATATAATGTTACTTTATCAAATGTTTTATAGCAACCATAAAGTATTGCAAAAAACCATGTACTAGCCCATTCACATGAACCACTAACATCACTAAGAAATATCTGTTTAGTCTTACGTCGTGGTGGCTTTTGGTGTTCTAGGTGTATTAGGTGTCCACCATTCTTTAGGTTATTACGTATAGTACGTTGCATGTTAATATTATGTGAATTATGACGTTTTCTACGCTTACTTCTTTGGTTAGCTAACTTTTTACTAAGTCTTTGACAAATATCAAACACACGTTGATCATAATTATTTAGGAAATCAATACTTGTTGCTGTTAGCTTATCATTAATTACCTTCTCTTGTTGGCGTTGGTTAATAAGACGTCGATTTTCCTCAACATGTTCCTGTTCTGTCTGGTTAGGATTACTTGTACTATTAATATTTTCATTATCATTTATTGTTTCAATAGTTGAATTATCTATTTTGTTGGGCATATTTTTATTTTGTTTAAAGATACGATCAAAGACATAGTCAAATTTACGTTCATCTTCCTTATTTTTGACGTATACACATTTAAGGGCTTGTTTTAGTTCACTGTTTGTGGTATTAAGGTTATTTATTATCCATGATGCTGTAACACTACTTCTTATACTTACATACATTCCTTCTTTTCTTAGGAAGTTTGATAGTGTAACTATTTTATTATTTAGTAGTTTATCATCATAATTATCATATGTAATAGTAATCACTACCTTCTGTTGTGAATAGATCTTCTACTTCTTTAACATACTCTGATTTTACAAGTATTGTTACAATATCTCCATAATCTATTTCTGTGTCTGGTGTTGGTATAATTACTTCATCATCAACATATACTGATATTATTATGAACTTATCACTATCATTTTGTATTTCACAAACAGGTGTTAGGACTAGATCACTATTTTTTAGTTCAACTTCTATTATTTCAGCATCTCCCTTACCAATGGTCACTAGACTTTGTGCTGTTGGTCTAATAATACTTCTAACAATGTATTTCATTGCACTTGTTTCAGCATTACCATACTTTATACCTAGTTTTTTAAAGATCTCTTCATGCTCATTATTATTTAGTGTTGATACTATTGTTTTGACACCATTATCTTTAGCATATACACTTGATAGTAGGTTTACTTCATCGTTTCCTGTTGTTGCAACAAAGAAGTCTGCATTAGATATATCAGCATCTTCTAGTGTTTTAATATCTGTACCATTTCCATTTATAACATAACACTCAAGTAAATCATTGATAAAATGACATCTTCTTCTATTATTATCAATGATTGTAATATCATGTTCATTATCCATTCGTCTAGCAAGATTAAAACCTATACGTCCTGCACCTAATATTATACCATTCATTTTAATCAGTATCAAGATGTGTGTTAATATATTTATTATTTTATTATTTCTATTACTAAGTATTTAAGTAGAAATTTTTTAGTCTAATGAATAATTATAAGAAATAGCAAAAATAGGATTTTATAATCTAATGTGAGAATAAAGATTTTGTTAAGATTATTCTTGTATTTATATGTTAAGGGGATTAGTATTATAATTTACAACTTTATAAAAAAATTTATCTAAAATCATTATTGTTAATAAAACTAGCAGTATTATTAAAATCAGTTAATAAACCTAAAATTAGCTTATAAAACGTAATATTTGAAGTAATTATTTAATTAAAATTAGTGCGGCTGCCGGGATTTGAACCCGGGTCGTAGGCTTGGAAGGCCCAAGTCCTAGCCAGACTAGACTACAACCGCATTTTAAATGCAACGACCGGGATTTGAACCCGGGTCACTACCGTGGCAGGGTAGAGTCTTAGCCAGCCTGGACTATCGCTGCATATTTAATGTTGCTATTCTACATAACAACATACTAAACTTTATCTTATGTTATATTTAAAGGTTATGGTATAATTGTGAATTTATTTTGTTATAATTTCACTAAGGGATACTGCTCTACAAATATCTGTTTTAGTTATAACTCCAATATTTTCACCATTTTCCTCCACTAGTAATCCAGAAATATCTGCTCTAACCATTAAGTTAGCAACGTCCTGTATTGAACTATCAGCACTTATTGTGTTAACATTTTCAGTCATAATATCTGATACTTTCACAAGGTTAATGTCTATTGGTTGGCCACTACTTTCAAATAGTACAACTAAGTCTCTATATGTTATTACTCCAACTACTTCATCAAGTTTATTAAATACAAATAATCTCTGGATTCCAAGATCATACATTTTCTTTAGAGCATTTTTTACTGGTTCTTCTAATTCAACTGTGTAAATATTTTTATTCATAACATCTTTTACTATCATTTCTAACTCCTCACATTTGATAATATATAATTATACTCCTATAATAATTATGAATATTTTCTTACCATGAAAAAAGGTATTACTTATTAAACTATTAATAATACTTATTCTAAATAACTAATTATAAATTAATTATATTTATATGTTAAATTATTGTAAATGACTATTTTCATAG
>JAJQHG010000120.1 GCA_021199865.1 Methanosphaera sp.
ATAAAAATAGTATAAATAAAAGGTGGAGATTAATTAGTAATCTATTCCTCTCGTGGTGGACCCATATAAATAACAGGTAACTGTACCTCTGTCTTTGTTTCTTCAACAGGTGTCTTTAATGGTGCTGGAAGATAAATCTCTGTTATTGGTCCAACAATATCATAATGATTTTTTATAGAGTAATCAACCATCTTCTTAATTGTCTTATCAAAGTTCTTATGAGAACCTTCATGTATTGTTGAGAGAACGGTGTGTTCTGTTATCTCCTTTAACCCTAGTTTTCCTAGACGTCCTGCAGGCTTTCCATCAGCATCAAAATCCTTAATTGGCATACCTACCTCAAACATTTGGAGGTTTTCTGCACGTTCTTCTAAGTCATTCTCATATGAACCATAGGGGAATCCCACGGCTTCAAGACCATTTTCTGCAATAAGATCACCCACTTCCTGTACAAATATAGGTAACTTAGAGAAACTATCTATATGTGGAACATATGCCACCTTCTGGTAGGGAATCTTTTTTTCTACAATATCTGCCATAACAATACCTCAATAATTCTTTTTTTATTTAATACATTATCTTAATATAATGATATATTTTTCATATCATTTAAAATAATATACCCATCAATATAATAACTATCTATGTTTTAAATAGACATTATAATAATAATTTATCACTACATGGAGGTGAGTTCATGATACAACAAAGAAAAATATTAAAGAAGAATACAACAGTTCCAGCACTAGGATTTGGTGCAATGAGACTACCAAAGAGTGGAGGTAAAATTGATAGAATAAAGGCAACAGAACTATTAAACAAGGCAATAGATGAGGGAGTAAACTATATTGACACAGCCTATTTATACCATAATGGGGAAAGTGAGAAATTCCTAAAAACAATACTGGATAAACGTCGTGATGAAATATTACTATCAACAAAACTACCCGTATGGCTAGTAAATAAGAATGAACACTTATATGAACTACTAGATACACAAAAACAACGTTTAGGTGTTGATGTAATAGACTACTATTATCTACACTCACTAAACTATGAAGCATATGTTGATCTTAGAGATAAATGTGATCTACATAGCTTCTTAGATGAGATACGCCAAAAGGATGCTAAAAATATTGGATTTTCCTATCATGGAAACTTTGATGGATTCAAGAAGATTATTGATGACTATGACTGGGATATGTGTCTACTCCAATACAACTATGTTGATGAGAATACACAGGCAGGACGTCAAGGAGTAGAATATGCCTATAGTAAGAATGTGAGTGTATTCATAATGGAACCATTAAAGGGTGGACTACTAGTAGATAACATACCACCAAGAGTAAAAGAAGTGATGGATGAAGAAAACATCACTGACACACCTAGTAAATGGGGTCTTAAATGGGTTCTAAACCATAAGGAAGCAACATGTGTACTCTCAGGTATGAATGCTCTAGAACAATTAGAAGAAAATATCAAGACAACTAATGAAACAGAACCTAACACTATAACACAAGAAGAATTAGAGACCTACAAGACTGTTAGTAAGGTATATGATGAGGTAATAGAGATTCCATGTACGCAGTGTGAATACTGTATGTCATGTCCATGGGGTGTAGATATACCTGCATGTTTCAATGTATATAATAATAAAAAATTGTATGGTAACGTATCACTACAATACTATATGCTATCAGGACTAACAGGTGGAAAGGCACATTATGCTAGTAAATGTCGCAATTGTGGTGCATGTGTAAGTAAGTGTCCACAACATATAGATATTCCCTCAGAGCTAGCAAAAGTATCAGGACTACTAGAATTTCCAGGATATGGTACTATAATAAAATTAGCATCCAAGGTAGGTAAACCCTTATATAAATTATATTTAAATAGGTAGATATTCATGGCAAAGAAGTTATTAGGATTAATAGGTATAATACTATGTATATTCCTTGCAATAATGGTTATTGAGCCATCACAATTAGAAGTTAATGAGATAACTGTGCAGTCTGATCAGATACCCGTTGAATTTAATGGTACAAGAATAGTTCTTATAGCTGACTTTCATTATGGGGAATTTGTTGATGAAGAGCGTGTAGAAGAGGTAGTAAATAAAACTAATGAACAAAATCCTGATATCATAGTACTGGCTGGAGACTATGTGACAGATAATGAGGATGATGTTGACACAGTAATATCTCAACTAGATAATCTTCAGGCCACATATGGAGTATATGCAGTACTAGGAAACAATGATCCAAAGGATAAGACAGAAGAAGCAATTAATAATTCACAGAACATTATTAGTATACGTAATAATGGTACATGGATTCAGAAGGATGGTGCACAGATACGTCTTGGTGGTGTAGGTGATATGTCAACAGACTATCAGTATCCAAGAGAAACAACAGCTGTTGCGGCTGATGATGACTTTGTAATACTAGTATATCATAATCCTAACTATTTTGATACACTAAATCATTCAAGGGTAGACTTATCATTATCTGGTCATACACATGGAGGACAAGTTAATCTATTTGGATTTACTCCGTGGATAGAAGCCTCAGAGGATGGTAATAAGTATATCTCTGGTCTGTATACTGAGGGTGATGGACAATTAGTTGTAACAAATGGTGTGGGTGTGACAAAACTACCATTTAGATTCATGGCAACTCCACAGATAACAATGATAACATTAGAGTCAACAGCATAACTAAACTCCTCTTCCCCTTTAAAACTTTTTATTACTTATTTTTCTATTTATTTTAATTCTCATTATTGATGCTTATACTACTTATACTAACTAATACATGGTTCTAAATAATGTAATTTCTAAGCCTATTATAAATATGGGTATAGAAGTTATAAGAGGAGTACTTGCCATGTAGAACCCTCTCCTTTTATAGCTTCTAATAAAGTAATAGGAGGAAATTCATGAAACATAAAAATAATTATCTTTTAGTATTCACACTAATGATATTCATGCTAATATCACTATCATCAGTATCAGCAATAGATGATATGACCACAGATTCATATGATGTAGAAACTAGTAGTATAATTACTAATTTAACTAATTCTAATGATGAAGATGTCTCTATTAATGATCTAGTTGATAATTATGCTCAAAATGATGATTATAATCTGGAGGAGGACTATGATCTTGATGATGATTATGATCTAGCTGAAGATTATGATAATAATACAACTACAGATTCTATTGATTCAAAGAGTGCTAAATCATTAGTAAGTATAGAGTTATCAACAAGTGATATAACATGCTATTATGGTGATGAAATATCCATTGATGTTGCAACAATTCCTGCAGGTATTACTGATGGAATTATAAACTATTATATTGATTCTGACTTATTAGGATTCCAGAATCTCTCAATATCACAAGATTCATTCACCTATGATACATCAGACTATGATCCTGGAGAATATCAATTAATTATTGATTACTCTAGTAGTACGATATATGAGAATACTATTGCACAGGCAACATTAACAATAAATAAATTACCTACAACCCTTACTATTGAACAAATAGAGTTAGATGATAATAATGACATTAATATAACACTAAATTTATATTCAAATGATGTACTATTAACACAGGAAACACTTGAAATATACTCTCAAGATGAGTTAATAGAGTCTGTTGAATTAACAGGTTATAATACATCAATAACTCTACCAAAAGAGTATAATTACCAAATAATTAACTTTAAGTATGGTGGGGATAGTTACCATGACTCACTTGACTTATCATATTTAGTATATATTGAGAAGATGAATTGTTCTATAAGTATACCCTATACTTCTGGATATGTAGGATCGACCATTAATCAACAAGTTAGTATATCATCTGATAGGAAAGTTAATGATGGAGTACTTGATGTATACATTAATGATACACTAATAGATGAATACCAAGTCATAGATTCCATAGTAGATATAGAGATTGATCTATCAGGATACACTGAGGGAAATTATACATTAAGTGTTAAATATGTTGATAGTGATATTTATGAGGATGCTACAAAAACAACAACACTACGTGTTAGCAAGATTAAAACAACTCTATACTCTAATAATATTACATCATATCGAAATAGTGTAATTAATATCACAGCATCTTTATATAACTATGTGGATAGTCCAGATGAAGGTCTAATAGAATTCTTCATAGACTCTGAAAGTATAATGACAGCAAATATAGATGAAGGTAAGGCATCTATGAGTTATACTATACCTGATACAATGGATTATGGTGTTCATGAATTAGAAGTAGTATACTATGGAACTGAACGTTATGCATCAGCAAGCAACACTAATACATTGAATATTACAAAGTACTCAAGCTACATATATCTAAGAAACACATCTCTAAATCCTGATGGAACAATAACTCTTAATATATCCCTATATTCATATTATGATGATGTATCTGATGGATTACTTGATGTAATAATTGATGGTGAAACTATTGATACAATCACAGTATCAGATAATACTATTGAGATCACACTACCTAGCCAGTATACTACTGGAAATAGTTATGAATTAGATCTTAGTTATCATGACTCTGACTGGTTTGCTGATAGTAGCCTAAGTGATACTATTAGTATAGATAAGTACACAACCACCCTAAGATTATACACATACCTAGCATACAATAATACTCTAACAATAACTAGTTATGTTTACTCCCAGAACTATGATAATGTAAGTCAGGGTGTAGTTAGCTATTATATTGATGATGTATTAGTAGGTACAGTTGATGTATCAGATAACAAGGCAGTACTAACATATGATATGTCCGAATATACATATGGAAACCATACAATTGAAGCCATATATGAGGGTTCAAGTATTTATGATCAATCACTAAATCAGACAACAGTTGAGAAGGTTATTAGACAATCAACAATGTATATTACATCATCATACACTATTAAGACAACACCTGGTGAAACCATTACTATTAATGCTACACTGGCTGACTATGAGGGAAACCTTGCTAATGGAACAATACAGGCTACAATAACAATTGATGGCATGGAGTATGATGCTCAATTTGTTGATGGAGTATTAGTGTTTAATTATGATGTTGATTCTAGTGTTGCTGTTGGAAATTATCCTATAACCATAAATACTACTAATACCACCTATTATAAGAATGCAACTCGTAATATGACATTATCTGTTGAGAAGAATTATACTTATATCTCTTCTTCAAGTAATTTGTATGCTACAAAGAATACTGTGGTGTTAATTAATGCAACATTATATTCAAACAATGCTGTTGTAACATATAAAACACCCGCAATAATAAAAATCAATGATAAATTAGTGTATAATGGATATTTCGTAGATGGATTACTACAATATGAACTAAACCTTACAAATAAATACACAGCCGACGCATATAACATAACAATCATAGCACAAGAGACCACTAAATACAGCGAAGCATCAAAGATAATCAACATCACACTCAAAAAGAGAAACACTTATATTAATTCAAGTAATGTCTACTCAACAAGTGGAGACAAAATCATAATAAAAGCAACAGTATATGACTACCTAACAAAACAACCAATAGTAGGCCAATCAAAACTATGTATAAAGATTAACCAGGTAACACTAGATACAATCACAATTAACAACGGAGAACTAATATATGAATACTCAAATAATTACTCAGCCAAAACATATAACATAACAATAATATCTGGTGAAAACACAATATATAACACATCACAGTGGGATGGATACCTAATAGTAAACAAAACCTACATAAAGATAGCTACACAGAATATTAAGACAGATTCAATGAGTAACATAACTATCAGTGCTAAACTTCTAGTTGATGACAACCTAATAAATGAGACCTTAAAAACAGTTATAAAAATTGATGGTAAAACAATTGCTACAGTAAATGCAACAGCAGGACAAATTAACCTACCATTTAACCTAACCTCAGACTATACTGCAGGAGTACACAATATTACTATTAAAACAACAGACACAACAGAGTATCTTAGCTCAACAACAACTAGTCAACTAATAATCTCAAGATCTGATAGACTAATAGAGACAACTAACATTACATCAAAAGCTAATCAGACAATACATATAAAGGCAAACATAACAGATAGTGAGGGTAACCTAATAACAAGTACTACTAAGGTTAATATTAAGATCGCGGGTAACAGTATAATCACCTATAATGTTACTGGTGGAGTTATTGACTATGAATACACCTTACCATCTGATATGAAGGCTGGATACTATGATGTACTAATACAGGCTGGTCAAACATCCATATATAACCATGCAACCATGTATACAACACTTAAGGTAGAGTAAACCTCTACTACTATTTTTTTTAAATTATTTTTAATTATTATCTGTAAAAAGAGTATAAAGAAGGGGAGTAAATTAATTTCTAATTATAATAAAGATCATGTAGAGAACATATAATGCTAATAAGATTATACCATCTTTTCTATTAAAGTCATGCTTATCATATGCTAGGATATATGCTACTATAATAAATCCAAGCATTATAATACAGTCTGCTATCATAACAGAAGTTGTTACTATAGGTGTTATTGCAGTAGTTAGTCCTACAATAAATAATACGTTAAATATACAGCTTCCAAGAGCATTACCAACAGCAATATCAGGCTTCTTATTACATGCTGCTGTTATACTAGTAATAAGTTCTGGTAGTGATGTACCAATAGATACAATTGTAAGACCAACAAGTGTCTCAGACATACCAAGACTTAGAGCTATCACCTCTGCAGCATCAACTACTAATTCACTACCAATAATAATGAATACTAAACCTAGAATAATGTATATGACTATTCCCTGTTTAGATAGATGTACTTCTTCAACATCCATATTCTCATTATCTTTTCTTGATTTCAATATAAGGTATGCTATATAGATTATTATGAGTACTAATAGTATTATTCCCTCTAGTCTACTAATAACAGATGATGTTATTAAGAATAATAATAGTAATATGCTACTAATAACTAATACTGGAAAATCTTGTTTTAGACTCACTGATGATATATTTACTTTATAAATAATTGCAGTTATACCTAGTACTACAAGTAGATTGAATACATTACTTCCCAAAACATTACTTACAGCAATAGCATTACTATTACTTAGAGCTGAAGTAATAGAAACGGCAGCTTCAGGTGCACTTGTACCAAAGGCCACAATAGTTAAACCCACAATCATTGCAGGAATTCTAAGAGCATTAGCTAAATCACTAGCACCCTCAACAAAGAGATCAGCACCCTTAACAAGTAATACAAATCCAACAAGAAGCAGGATAATACTTAATATATCCATAATATCTTACCTAGTACTCTACTTATCAATTCTATGTAATTCATCTAGAAGCATTGGTAGGAATGAACCAATATCTGTAACAATACTGATAACTTGTGCACTTCCACGATCAGAAAGTTTAGTTACACTATCAGTATTAATATCAACACATACACTCTTTATTCTTGCAGGAATAAGATTACCTGTAGCTACACTATGAAGTAGTGTTGAAATCATAATAACCATATCCACATCTTGAACTTCTTCACGCATTCTTTGTTGTGCAACCTGTGAGTCTGTTATAACATCAGGAAGTGGTCCATCATCCCTTATACTACCAGCTAAAACATATGGTGTATCATTCTTTACACATTCATACATTATACCACTAGTAAGAACACCCTGCTCTACAGCATCCTTAATACTTCCAGCCTTATTAATAGTGTTTATTGCAGATAAGTGATGCTTATGTCCATGTGTAACTAGTTCACCATCATCAATATTTACTCCAAGAGAAGTTCCATATAATGCTTGTTCAATATCATGTGTTGCTAGAGCATTACCTGCAAATAATTTATCAACATACTTCTCTTTAATCATCTGGGCAAGGATACCAGAACAACCAGTATGAATTATTGCTGGTCCACCAACAACTAGGATCTTTCCATCATCCTCTTTGGTCTCCATCATCTGTGTTGCAACATTATGGATAATAGTCTGCTTAGGTTTCTCTGATGAAGCATCACTATTCATGAATTCAAAGTTATTCTTTCCACGTGATCTTTCTGGTGGTGTAACCTTTACACCATTACGTCCGACAACAATCATTTCACCCTTTTTAACAGTGTTTAATGGTTTACAGGTTGCAGTCTTATTTTCGGTGTCTACTGTTATTACACAGTCCATTTCAATATTATCAATATTAATCCATTCACCATCATACTTTATCTTAGTATTATAGTTACTTGTTGAGTAGAACTTGTCTGGTACAGTCTTATCCTTCTGTGATGGTATGAGTGTTACATCATCAACCTCTACTAGTTCTGCTCCATAGTCTGTTAGTATATCCATTATTCTATCAAAGATTACTTCATCCTCTGATTCTACACGTATACGTGCAGTACTATAATCAGTTTTGAGCTTTCCAACCTGTAAGTCTTCTATCTCAAAGTCACCACCCATCTCCATTATAGTATCTAATGTTTTTGGTAGTGTTAAAGAATCAATAATATGTCCCTTTAAAATTATTCTTTGTGTAAACATTAATTCACCTTCATTATATTAGAATTTCTCGTAAGTTATGAATGTATTATATTTTTCTTATTAGTCATATATTATCCTATCACTATTAAGATGTAATATGATACAATATGAAAACCTGCTAAAATAGGTAATATGTTGATATTTCTTAATCATTAAAAATAGCTTAGTATAATAGGAGTTGATGGAGGGTATTAAACTTTATAATATACCCATTACTTTGTTAGTTTTTAATATGGATTTTTCTCCATCTTCCTCTAATTCAAGCATAGCTCTTATAGCATCAACATTTTCTGGTACAACATCAGATTCCTGGTGTACAGCCTGCATATAGAATAATTCACCATCAGTTACATTAATGGATTCTTTCCATACAGGTATCTCATACATGTCTGATCTGCTACGTCCAAGATTCTTTGCATACTCCATGATCTCAGCAGTAGAACCAATCTTTAAACTAGGATCTAATGGTAGTACTCTGTAAGCATTCTCAAATGCATCAATAACATTATCAGTTGTAATATCATCCTCAAGTTCAACCATAATATTATGCATATGCATTAGAGTTGTTGGTACAATTAATGCCATGGTCATAACATTCATGTCTTCAATAATTGTCTGTACATCTGGACCATGGTGTGATGGAACTGTTGTAGATGGTACAATACCATTAATTGGACCTCTCTTAGCATCATTAGGATCAGCTCCACGTCTTACCATAACTGCTCTAACCTTTTTAATACCAGATATATCTCTTATAGGTTTAAGAGTTCTACATAGTCCTGTTGTATTACAACTAACTACACGTACATAATCCTTTCCAAGGTTTGCATCATAGTTAGATTCAGCATTGAATGATGAGCCTATAGCATCATGATCTTCACCACCCTCAAAGATAGCTTTAAGACCAATTTTCTTATATATATCATTCATATTCTGTGCACCGACTCCTCCAGGAGTACAGTCAACAACAAGATCTAATTTCTCAAATAACTCATCAGCTGTACCTGAAACTTCTATTCCAGCTTCTTCAAAATCTTTTTCACGTTCAGGGACACTGATATATAAGTCATATCCTTTTTCAACAGCATTCTTTGCTTCAAAGTCTGGTGATCTTTTAGTTACTCCAAGAATCTTCATGTCATCTTGAGCAGATACAGCATCTGCTACTCTCTTACCTATAGTTCCATATCCATTAATTCCAATGTTTTTCATAAAATACACAGCCTATATACTTTAATATATTTCTAAGATTCTCTAGACTAAATATGCTAATAGCTTAAATAATCTAAACAGTTTAATCTATAATAATATATAGAAACTAAATTTTATTTAAATTTATATGGAAAAAATGACTAATCATGACAATTAAGAATACTCACTCAAAATGAATATGAATTACTGTATCAAGGATAATATTATAATAACATTTAATTAAGATTATTCTTGTATAATTAGTTTAAATATTACTATGAATTATTCTAATAAAATTAATCT
>JAJQHG010000050.1 GCA_021199865.1 Methanosphaera sp.
TAATCTAGTCCTGAAATTAGTTGTAAATAGATGACATACTATTATACAATAAAATTATTATAGGACTAAATCTATTCAAGTAATATGATTGTTATCTAGAATAATAGAATATAAGCATAGAAACTACTGAAAATATATGTATTGACTGATGGGAGCAATGTATTATGGGAGAAAACAATGAAGACAAAACCCCTCTAGTTAGATCTGATATAGATGAATATAATACTAGGGAGGATAGTGTATTAACTAGTGAAGATATCAAGTGTGCTATTAATATCATAGTAGATGAGGGCTTATTTGATGAGGAGTACTTCAACACTAATTATCCAGAGGTTAGTGATAAAACAGATGATCTCTTAGACTATTATCTTACAACTGGATACAAGCAACACATGAATCCATCAGAAGGCTTTGATAATGATTTCTACATGTTTTACCCTGAAATAAAAGATAGTGATATAAATCCATTAGTATACTATGTTCTTTATGGTCTAGATAATGATAATTTTAGTAGTAATAATCTTAGTCATGAACAAGTTAACTACTTAAAACAAATTATACTACAAAATAACCTATTTGATAAACAATACTACCTAGAACAATGTCCAGCCATAAAAGAGGCAAATATTGATCCACTTGAACACTACCTTTTAGAAGGATACATTGATAACTTAAATCCTAGCAGGGATTTTAGTACACTCTACTATAAACAGAAATACCTGGGTGGACTAGATAATATAAATCCATTACTAGACTATGCAATAGGAATAGTTAATGGTAAGAAGGATGTTCAGACAAATAAGGAGTTAGCATACCCCAAGATCATGGAATGTGTTGACATAATATATGAGTCTAATACATTTGATGAACAATACTATAGAGAAAATAATCCTGGTGTAGATGGATCAATAAGGGATCTAATACATCACTATATTTTAAATGCTCTTAGTACATATCCTAATCCTAACAAGTTCTTTGATACAAAGTATTACCTTGAAAATAATCCTGAAGTAGTAGTTGAAGCAATAAATCCATATTATCACTACCTAACAAAGGGTAGATCTATGAATCTAAGCCCACTACCAACTAGAAGTCAACAAGAAAACCAAAAGAAAATAGAGGATTCCTATAAGAAACAGGCAGAAGTAATAGGTGAAAGTAAATACTTTGATGAGGATTACTACATAAAGAAGTATTCTGAAATAAGAAATAGTCTACTTGATCCTCTTGATCACTACACACAACTTGGATATAAACAGAAGAAGAATCCATCAAGATTCTTTGATAATAATTACTACCTCTATAAGTATAATGAGGAGATACCCGAGAACACTAACCCCTTATATCACTACATAGTTGAGGGTAAATCCAGGGCAAATAATATAAAACAATACCTAACAAGAGAGGATAAAGAAATCTATGAGGCAGTTATAAGAGAAGATATAGAAAGAAGAACACAACCCTCCTATGATAGTAGTATGCCACTAGTAAGTATACTAATACTAAACCATAATGGCCATGAATACCTAGATAATCTATTTAACTCACTAGTATCTAATACACACTATCCAAATATAGAGGTATTGTTTATTGATAATGACTCAACAGATGACTCAATAGGTATTGCTACATCCTATAGTGATAAACTCCCAATACAAATAATAACTAATCAAATAAATAAAACCTACTCTGAGGCATATAATGAGTCTGTAGAGCATGCTAGAGGAGAATACATAGTATTTATGGATTCAGATGTAGAGTTATTTGATGGATGGCTATCCTACCTAATGGAGACAATGCTAGCAAATAGTGATTGTGGAGCAGTTGGATCAAAACTATTATATCCTGATGGATCAAGATCACAGGATAATACAAATACATCATATAAGATTCAGCATGCAGGAATAAAGTTTATTGAATCATGTGGAGAAATACAGCCATACTATAATAATAAATACCATGACTACACAGTAGGACAAGATACTCCTATAAGTATACCAGCAGTTACAGGGTCATTGATGCTAACAAAGAAGACCATATTTGAGGAGGTTGAAGGTTTTGATGAAAACTATGTGTATGGTTATGAAGCAGTTGACTTATGCCTAAAATTACTAGATAATGGATACACTAATTACTATGATCCACGTAGTATGGCATACCACACTGAGCATGGTACACTAAAGAATACTATTGAGGGTGTACGTAACAACAGAGACCTACAAAACAAGGATATATTCACTAGGAAGTGGAACACACAACTTAAACGTAAAATCCTCCTAGATAAACTATATAAGAGACAATTCTATAGTGATAGTAGCCTTAAAATAACATTCATAACACTAGAGAAGGGAGATAATGCTGCTGTAGGAGACTACTTTGTAGCACTAGGACTAGCAAAGTATCTAAGAAAGGATGGATATGAGGTAGACTTTATCTCAACAAACCAGGAAGATAAGTATGTGATAGATGAATCTATTGATGTGGTAATATCACTAGTAAATAGTTATGATATAAGTAAGATTCAGTGTGATAATAATCTCTTAATAAAGGTTGCATGGATTCTTAACTGGGCAAAATGGTGGATAGAAAAACCCTACTTTGAATCATATGACATAGTTTTATGTGCACATAGAAATGCACAAGAATATATATGTCAAAAAAGTGGCTATGATCCAACACTATTCTATGAGGCAACAGATGATGAATTATTTAATCAATCAGTAGAGCCAGATAGAAACCTTGAATGTGACTACTGCTTTGCAGGTAATGACTGGCATGATGAACGTGAAATAACAGAGTTATTAGAGCCCTCCCTGATACCATACAAGTTTAATATATATGGTAAAACATGGGCAAACTATCCAAAATTTGATTCTAATAACAAGGGCTTCATAAGATATGAAGATATACCTAAGCTTTATGCATCAACAAAGATAGTATTAGATGACTCAACACAGCTAACAGATACTGATGCTGTAATAAATAATAGGGTATTTGATGCTCTAGCAATGGGAGTACTAGTACTCTCAACAAATAAGGATGGATCAAATGAATTATTTGATGGACAACTACCAGTATTTGACTCAACAGATTCACTAAGAGAACAACTAGAACTATATATTGAGGATACAAGCCTAAGAGAAGATCTTATAGAAAAACTACAATCTATTGTACTAGACAATCACACATATAGAATTAGATCACAACAATTTATAGGTATACTTGATGATTTTATTAACTCTACAAGGGTAATGATAAAGATTCCAACACCAAGGGATGCAAATAAGTTTGAGTGGGGAGACTATCACATGGCAGTCCAACTACAAAAAGAGTTTAATAGACAGCAATCTAACTCTATAATACAGTTATATGATGACTGGAAGACTACTAAGGACTCATTATATGACGTGGTACTAGTACTTAGGGGTGTAAGCCTATATGAACCTAAATCAATACACTATAATATTCTATGGAATATATCACATCCTAACAGGATAAGTGTTGGTGAATTAGAGCAATATAATCAGGTCTATATTGCATCAGATTATTGGGCTAAGAAGATGGGTTCAATTGTATCAGTTAAGGTGGATAGTCTTCTTCAGTGTACTAATCCTGAGAGATTTAGGTATGAGTATGATGAGAATTATGATACACAACTATTATTTGTTGGTAACTCTCGTATGATCTTCAGGAAGATATTATATGACTTATTACCAACAGAGTATGACTTGGATGTGTATGGTAATAACTGGGAGGATATACTTGACACAGAATATATTAAGGGTAACTATATTCCTAATGATGAACTTTACAAGGCATACTCCTCAGCAGACATACTGCTAAATGATCATTGGGATGATATGAGAACTAAAGGATTCATATCTAACAGAATCTTTGATGGAATAGCATGTGGAACAGTAATAATGACAGATCACGTGGCAGGTATAGAGGATGTCTTTGGTGATGCTGTGGTAGTCTATGATAAGCCTGAAGAATTAAATAGTAAGATTAAACAGGCACTAAATAGGGGGGTTGTTGATCCAGGTCTTATAGAGGAGCATACATTCAAGAAGAGAGTTGAGAGAATCCTATCTGATTATAGAGAAAATACACAAGGAGACTATAAATAAATTATAAATAATACCTGTAATAGGTTTTACATAATATATCTATATAAAATTAGTTATCTTTTATTGGAGATTAGTATTAATTCTGGAGATTATCTATTATATCACTCTTTTTCTTTTAAAAAGGAGAAATTTGGAGGGTTATCTTGATATGCGTCTCATGAGTTTTCCCATGGATCCATTCATGTTACGGTTTCCCATACCCTTCATAGCCTTCTTAGTCACATTATAATATTTAAGAAGATCCTTCACATCATCATTTGTTAGTCCTGCACCACGACTTATACGAGTTATACGGGACTTCTTTATAACCTCTGGATTTTCTAGTTCATACTCAGTCATTGATGACATCAGTATCTTATACATTTCTAGTTTTTCCTCTGTTTCTTCTGATGCATTTGCTGGTAGTTGATTACCAAGTCCAGGGATCATTTTCATGATCTGGTTTATTGGACCCATTTTATTCATCATTTGAAGCTGATTTTCCATATCCTTTAATGTGAATTTACCGCTTATAATGGAGTCAACCATTTCACGGTCATCTTTCTCACTTGTTACTTCACTTGCACGTTCTATTAGGGTATCAATATCACCCATTCCAAGTAGTCGTGATATGAATCTGTTTGGATCAAATTCTTCAAAGTCATCTACTCTCTCACCTGTACCAATGAATTTTATTGGTGTATGGATTTCAGCTACAGCAGAAAGTGCACCTCCACCCTTTGCTGAACCATCAAGCTTACTTATTATTACTGATCCTATGGTGGTTGTCTTCTTAAATGCTTCTGCTTGTTTACGTGCCTGTTGACCTATTGTTCCATCTATTACTAGTATTACTTCATGTGGTTCTACAACAGTACTTAGTTCTGTCATCTCATCTAGTAGTTCCTGTTCTTCTTTATGTCTACCAGCAGTATCTACTAGTATTACATCATATTTTGATCCAAAGTTTTCTAGTCCCTTCTGTGCTAGATCAACAGCATCCTTATTCTCTGGATTACCATATACTGGTATGTTCAAAGGTTCGGCTAATTGTTTTAGCTGTTCATATGCTGCTGGTCTCCATGTATCTGTACATACTATTGCTGATGTTAGACCCTTCTTTTGTAGGTATTTTGCTAATTTTGCTGTTGTTGTGGTCTTACCACTACCCTGTAGACCTAGCATCATTATCTTGTATGGTTTCTCTGTTATTTTGAGTGGTACGGTTTCTTTTCCTATTAATGCTACTAATTCATCATATACTATACGCATTACATGGTCTTTTGGACTTAATCCTTTAGGTAATTCTTCCTCTAATGCTCTTTTTTCTATCTTTTTTGTTAATTCAAATACTAGTTTAATGTTTACATCTGATTGTATGAGTGCACGTTGGATATCCTTACTAATCTCTTTTAGTGTTGCTTTATCAATTATGGACATTCCAGATATCTTTTTCATGGTTTGTGTTAAACTTTCACTTAATCCCTCTAGCATTAGTTTACCTCCTGTATTTTAATAATATATACTATGTATTATATTGTGTGTATTTTTTAATAAAATTATCTAAATTTACTTTATATTTTCTATTAAAATAATTAAGATATAAAGATCTAATATATATTTATATATGATTACTATTTAGAATAAAGAGATAATTAGTATAACACATTGGTATTATGTTATTGATTGGCAATTAATATGTAGTAATAGTTTTAGTGTTATACATAGAATTTAAGTGTGGGATTATAGTGTTAGATGAATTAAAGAAATCATTAGTTGAATGCCCTGTTGTAGAGAAGGGTGAGTATCACTACTTTGTACACCCTATTAGTGATGGTGTACCAATAGTAGAACCAGAACTATTGAATGATATAATGGATTATATTATTGATAATTATAATCTTGAATTAGTTGATAAGATTGTTGGTATTGAGTCTATGGGTATACCTCTAGCAACAGCTTTATCCATAAAGACGGGTATACCATTTGTTGTTATACGTAAACGTTCATATGGCTTAGAGGGTGAACACCAGGTACATCAACAGACTGGTTATGGTGAGAGTGAATTATTTATTAATGGATTATATAAGGATGATAATATCCTCTTAATTGATGATGTTGTTAGTACTGGTGGAACACTTACTAGTGTTATTACTACTCTTGATGAGATGGGCGTAAATCTTGTTAATATTATTGTTCCTATTGAGAAGGATGATGGACGTAGAATTGTTGAGGATAAAACGGGTTATACTCTTGATACTCTAGTAAAGATTAAGATGGTTGATGGTAAGGTAACTATTGTTGAGGAATAGGTAATGGCAACTATTGACTATGATTATAGGATTGAAGATATTAAGGATAAGATTGAAGAGCTTGATGCTAAGAATATTATCTTACAGTTTCCTGAGGGCTTAAAGACTGACGCGATAAGTGTGTCTTGTCAGATTCAGGAGGTTTGTCCTGATGTAAATATCTTCCTCGATGCTGATGCATGTTTTGGTGCATGTGACTTGGCAGATAATAAGCTTAATCATCATGTAGATTTAGTTGTTCACTTTGCACATACACCTCTGCCTATTAAGACGGAGACTCCAATATTATTTATTGAGGCTCATTCTAGTGCTGATGTATATGCTCCTATTAGTGAGGCTCTAAGTGGTCTTAATCCAGGTAGTGATACTATAGGACTCATTACTACAACACAACATATACATAAATTAGATGATATGATTAATCAGATAGAGTCTGCAGGTTTTAATGTTAAAACATCTAGTGGAATCGGCACAGCTAATGGACAAGTACTAGGATGCAACTTCACATCTATTAAGAACTTGGATGTTGACGTGATAATATATGTTGGTAGTGGTGATTTCCATGCACTAGGTGTAAAACTATTTACTAATAAGCCTGTAATACTAGCAGATCCATTCACATCTCATGCAAGAGATATTGAGAAGTTCCATGATAAGATACTAAGGGTACGTTTTGCAAGAATTACTAAGGCAAAGGATGCTAAGAGTTTTGGTATAATATTATCATCAAAAAAGGGTCAACTAAGATTTGACTTAGCCTTAGAGCTTCGTGATCTAATAAGATCACATGGATTTGAGGCACAACTATTAAATATGGATTATATTTCACCAGAACGACTTTTACCATATGACTTAGATGCATATGTTATGACAGCATGTCCAAGGATAGCTATTGATGATAGTGCAATGTATAAGAAGCCTGTTATTACGCCACTGGAGTTAGAGATTGTTCTAGGGATCCGCCAATGGGATGATTATCTTATGGATGAGATTGTTATTCATGATGAACAGTCAGATTAAATATTTTTATTATCCATAATAAGTATAATTAGTTAATTTTATTATTGATTAAAATAAAATATTAATTATTAATAAAATATTTTAATATTATTCTATAATAAGGATGTTTGTTGACTAATATGGACTGTGATGATAAAAGTATAGTATTACCTGGTGATAAACTATGTTCCTATGAGGAATATATTCCCTCTGACTGGACATATGTTGAGGATGGATATATTAAGGCTAGTATCTATGGAGTAGTTGTTGTTGATAATGTTAACAAGACTATATCTGTTAGGAATAATAATGTACCAAACCATATTAGTAAGAATGATATTATTATTGGCTATGTTAGTGAGGTAAGACAGCAGAAGATCCTTGTAACAATCAAGCAAATTAATGGACAGGATCGTGACTTGGTTGCTGAGTATAAGGGATATGTCCATATATCTAAGGCTAGTGGTGATTATGTCTCATCAATGCATGAATTATATAAGATTGGTGATATTATCTGTGCACGTGTAGTAACACTACTAGGATATGACTATGTTGAGCTTGCAACTAATGAGGATGAATTAGGTACAATTAAGGCAATGTGTACTAATTGTCGTAAATTCATGAAGTACTATGATAATCATAGGTTAATATGTGAATGTGGAAAGGTTGATTCACGTAAAATATCAAATAAGTATGGAGATATAAGATGAAATTTTTAGAGGATGAAGAAAACAAAGTAATTTTAGAGGTAACTGGTGAGACCCACACTATATGTAATATTATAAGGAAGAGATTAATGGAGCAAGATAATGTTTCTGCAGCTGCATATGAGATTACACACCCATTAATTGGACAGCCTGAACTAGAGGTTCACGGATCAAATCCTAAAGAGTCATTAATAACTGCATCTAATACTGTTAAAGAAGAAGTAGCAGAGTTTAAGGATACTCTTATTGATGCTTTTGGTGAATAGATTTATTTTTATACTTTTTTTATAGTATAACTTTTTTATTAATAATTTTTTAGCATAAAACTTTTTCTAGTTAATTATCATATATTCTTATTGTTAGATAAGTACTATTTTTGTCTAGGTATTTTTTGTATAACTCTTTTTATTTGAATACTAGTTATGTAGTTAGAGAGTAATTTTATACTTGAAATACACGTCTTTTTTTCGTTTCAAGTGTAAAATATATTACTACTATTTTTTAATAATAAAACATTACATTAATTAGTAGAACAAATAATTGTTTCAATATAATTAAAGAACTGACTAATTGTATTCATATTTATATTTATTTTCTATTGAAATATTAACAATAATAGTAATTTAAACAAACTTTAGAGTAAATATTCATTATTTATTATCCGAAATTACATATACTTACCATAATAATATAAGTTAATCATGTCAAAATATCGAAATCCTGCATTAACAGTAGATACAATAATAATTAATGATGATAAAATAGTACTAATTAAGAGATTAAATGATCCCTACAAGGATTACTGGGCTCTACCTGGAGGATTTGTTGAGTACGGAGAAAAGGTAGAGGATGCAGCAATAAGAGAAGCTAGAGAAGAAACAGGTCTAGATGTGGAGCTTGACTCATTAGTAGGAGTATACTCTGATCCTAATCGTGATCCTAGAGGACATACAGTAACAGTATGTTACAAGGCACATATTACTAGTGGTATACTAAAATCAGATACTGATGCAAGTGATGCAAAATACATTAATATAGAAGACCTACCTAACCAACAATTAGCCTTTGATCATGAGGATATACTAAGAGATGCCAAACTAATAAAATAAGGCTAACATAATCTATTAAGATAAAATATAATACTCATCTTTATTAATTAATAAGAGTAACCTCTTCTATTATTCAATACATTATAAGTGTTTTATTCCAACAGATTCAGTAATACATGTACAAATATTCATCATACAGATTCAATAAAATAACAAAAGTTTTTTTATATAATAACAACCTAAATATATGTATTATATTGATTTTAATACTAAATAAAATTAGGAGTTTATGATTATACATGGAATTTTGTCCTAAATGTGGAAAAGTATTATTCCCAAAGAATGGCCAGTTTACCTGTGATGGATGTGGCTACCAGAAGGGAGTAACAGAAGAATCAAAAGAGCAATACCAAGTTAACGAGAAACTAGATAAAGAAGATACTGTTATTGTGACAGATGGTGATGTTAACACATTACCTACCATAAAGGTTATATGTCCAAAGTGTGGTAACAACCTTGCAGCTTGGTGGCTACAACAAACAAGAAGTGCAGATGAATCAGAGACAAGATTCTTCAGATGCACAGAGTGTGACTACACTTGGAGAGAATATGATTAGACAATTTGTCTGTCAATTCTTTTTAACTAATTAATAATTTAATACTATTTTTATTTTTTTAGCAATGTATTTATTTTATGAAAACTATATATACATATAATATCTATCTTATGAAATACTTAGACATTATATGCTTAGAGTATTATAAGTAGTAATAATTTTGAATCTATAAATGACTAAATG
>JAJQHG010000047.1 GCA_021199865.1 Methanosphaera sp.
AAAATATATCTGTAATGGCTTTAATAATAATAAAATTATGAATGCTACTAAAATAATAAAAATAAGAAACAATAATTGTGATATCATAACTTGAAACATCCATAATAAATGATTATAATTTAAAGGAGAATATATTTAACAAAAGGAGTAAGAATTATTTTCTATAAAAAAATTAAGATAATTACTCTTTTTCATCATCATCTGATGGTTTAATCTTAGTAATTACCTTATCTACTGTGGATTGATCTTCAATAGATTCATCTTCTCCTGATTCATCCCTATTAGATAGTAAGTCCCATACAAGAGAACCAACAGTATTTAATAATTCCTCAACAGTAGTCCCCTGATTATCAACTAGTAATATATCAACACCATCTGGTCCAGGAATATTATGATAAATTACTAAAAATGCTACTGGATCAATTGATCCTCCACCACCAACACCACCAAATGGGTTAACATCATCCTGCTTAGTTTTTCCAACACCTACACCAAAACCTAGAGCAGCCTTAGAAATAGGTATAATAGTCTTATCAGGAGTGCTAATTGGGTCACCTATAATACTATTTGTATTCATTAATTTCTGTACTTCTGTGATTGTTTTCTCTATTGAACTATCTAAATCCATAATATCATCCGCATAGATTTAATATACTAATTAGTTTATTCTTCAACATAATTATAATATTGTAATAATATTACTAAAAAAAAGAAAAAATATAAATAACATTAAAACATAACTATTAACATTATTAATATAATGGGTCGGTGGTCTAGAGGTATGATACCTCCTTGACGTGGAGGGGATCGCGAGTTCGAATCTCGTTCGACCCATATTTTAAAGCCGTGGTAGTTCAGTTGGGAGAACGCCAGACTGAAGATCTGGATGTCGCTGGTTCAAGTCCGGCCCACGGCATAATACTTACTAATTCTAAATTATAATTACTCTAAAATATTTACTAATTCTATAAAAATTCTATACTATTTACTAATTCTATAATAATTTACTAATTCTATAATAATTTACTAATTAATAATATTCCTAATTTTATAAAATAACTAATTTAAACATTACACTTCTAGTAGTATACTATTCTTATTCTCAACTATATTCTCAAATAATTATACTAAAACTAGGTATACTAATAAATTTCTGATAAGATTATAATAAATTCTGTATTAAAAATTAGTAATCTAAAAAAAAAATAGAAAAGGGTGATTAATATTTTCTGGAGAGTTTATGAACTATTAATTCACCAAATACTCCGCCAACTCCTGTAATTATTCCACACATAACCATTACCATAATTGTTAAGACAATATCCATTGATAAAGATAACGTGAATAACCCTATTATTATTCCAATAATAGCTGCTACCTTGAATGATGATGAATAATTCATACGTGGTTGCATAAACGAACAAATAAATCCAGATAATACTAATGAACCTAGAAGTAAACATATTAATCTTACTTGATTTTCTAATATAAATGGTAGAGCAGATTCAACTGTTGTTGGTAAAGTATTAATGTCAAATAGGAAGGTCATACCAATAGTTATGAAGAAAAAGAAATCCATTAATCCTATTATTATAGACATTGCCTTATAAATATTTGATGTTCTAACATAATTCATCATTACCTGATCAGCCATAGGATCATTAATAATATCTTCTGCTTTAACATTAGGATCCTGAATCTTTCTAATTACCTGTTGATATGCATTACCACTACTATTATCCATAACATAATTAAAGGATGTACTTCCACAGTATAAGCATGCCCCTGTTTCTTTAGGATTTATTGATCTACACTTATCACATCTTTTCTTATATGATATTTTAGGCATGCATTTACCTTGTAGCATTAACCTTAGTTCCTGATCATCACCAACAAACTCATATGTTTCTCCACAGTTTTCACACTTATCATATACTAGTGGTGTATTCTCATTTACTCTATGGTAATGTTTACATTTAGGACAGACTATGTAACTCATTTTTATCATACATTAAAAATTATTTAAATATTATTTCTTTTATTTATATTAAATTAATATAATAATATATTTAGTAACTTTTAGTTAATAAATTATTGTATTCTTTATTATCTTATTTCAATAAATTAGAATATGATTTAATCAATTATTTCACATAATAAGTATGTTCTTCTAGCCTCAACTACTCGAACATTAACAAATGATCCAATAGTAGCATCCTCAACAATCATACTCTTATAAGTATCAGTATAACCAGCATATCCACCAGAACTACCCTTAGTAGTAATTAATGCTCTCTGTTGACGTCCAACATAAGCCTCATTATTTTTTAACATAACCTCACTTTTAACTTCATTAAGCCTATGTGAGCGATCCTTCATAGTTTTATGATCAATCTCCTCAAGTGATGATGACTTAGCACCTGGCCTATGCATATACTTAGAAATATGAATTATGTCTGGATGAATATCCCTAATTAAATCAATTGTCTCCTGGAAGTCCTCCTCAGTCTCTGTAGGATAACCCACAATAATATCTGTTGCAATACTAATATCAGGTATTTCCTCTCTGAATCTATTAATAATATGATAATAATCACTTATAGTGTGCATCCTATTCATTTCTTCTAATACCTTTGGACTACCAGTCTGAACAGGCAGGTGTACAAACTTAAAGATAGTCTCATTATCCTTAAATACCTTGATAACATCATCTAGCTGACCAATTAGACTCTTTGGATGCATCATTCCTACACGTATACGATATTCACCATCAAGATTAGCTAACTTGTCTAGTAACATACTAAATGATTCACCACTATCTAATCCAAAGCATGCTGTATCCTGGGCTGTGACCTGTAACTCTTTAGCACCATTATTTATTGCAGCTTGTGCTTCCTCAACTATTTTACTTATAGGATAACTTACTAGTGATCCACGAGCAATCTTTGTACAACAGAATGTACATCCTCCATTACATCCCTCACATATCTGGAGAATGTGTATCAGGGAATTCGTACTTTTAATGTTACGTCCTGCCTTAACCATACTAGTTTTACCATACTCATGTACAACCTGTTCATTTACTGCTGACTCTATTACCTGATTAATTTGATCTATCTTGTGTGGTCCAATCCAGCAGTTGTCTGGTGCAAACTTTTCTAGTCTTACAGGATCAACCTCAACCATACAACCAGTTATTATTAGTTTCTTATCAGGATAATTGTCTTGGATATACTTTATCCTGGTAATCATTTTCTGTTCTGTTGGAAGCTTTACATAACAAGTATTTAGTATAACTATGTCTGCATCCTCTATGGAGTCTACTGTGAAGTGTTCATCTGATAATAAGTTAGCCATTATGTCTGTATCTGCCTGGTTAAATGTACATCCATATGTTTCAAAGTATACTTTCATCTAAATCACAGTTAATTATACTCTTTTTCCTTGATTGTTGTCTTAACCACATTTGCTGATAAGTCAAATCTTACCTTTGATTTATCGTTACGTGGCAGTAGTTTACCATACACTCTCTTTATTACCTTTGCATATGCATAACCCTTCTTCATGTTACGTTCAAGAGTCTTGAATGCATAGATCTGGAATTTATTACCATTTACCTCGCATACATCACCTATTGTGAATATGAAGTCATGTTCTACTTCTAATTTATGTGATAATACGTTTCCATGATTATCAATGGATAATCCTATACGTGCAAGTGTATCTAGTGATTTTGCCCATATTGTCTTTATATCTTCTACTGGACATTCATATACACGGTTTCCCATAGTATTCTCTATACTTGTTACTTCCACATCCTTATTATCAATGTAGAGTAGTGTTCCAACCTCTAAGTATTCATCAGAGTAGAGTTTAACATTTGTCTTCCATGATGTTTCAAACTCACTAATCACTACACGTACATTTAGTTCTTCTACTGCTTCGGCCTGTTCATGATAGGTGTGTCCACATTCATCACACTTTACGAGTAAGTCTTTATTCTTCTTTCCACGACTCTTTAGTACTTCATATTCATCATATCCACACATCGGACATACCATAATTATTTCCCCCTATTGTTTAAGTATTGATTTATTATACCATCATTTTCTAGTATATCAATCATTTCATCATCAAATGGCTTAAACTCATATTTAGTATCTGTGGTCTTGTTAATAATTAATCCCTCATCAACATCGACTGTGAGTATATCACCCTCATTTGCATCAATATCTGCTGTTATTACTGGTAATCCTATATTTATCGCATTCCTATAGAATATTCTGGCAAATGATTTAGCTATTACTAGGGATACTCCTGCAGTCTTTATTGCTACTGGTGCCTGTTCACGTGATGATCCACAACCAAAATTCCATCCTGCAACGATTATGTCACCCTCACCTACATTAGAGGCAAACTCGGGATCTTCTGCTTCCATTACATGACTTGCTAATTCCTTAAAATCAAATGTTCTAAGATATCTACCAGCAATTATTACATCTGTATCTATACAGTCCCTGAATGTCCATACTTTTCCTTCAAACTTGTCCATAATATTCCTCCTTAATCCTTTATAATAGCTCCATAATTCTTTCCATGAGTCTTTATTACATTATACCCCTTATCTTCTAGATTTTTAATTGTAGTTCTAGTACTTCCATCTGTTATACCAAAACATGTTGGTCCAAAGGAACTCATACCTACACATGGTATAGCCTCACACTTTAGGTCATCTAATACGTTCTTAACTGTATTCTCTTGTAGACTACACTCCACCTTTTTAAATCCTAATTGTTGTATATTATTTACAGCACTAGCAAAGTCATCAATGTTCTCTTCAATTACTGATGGCATTAACTTCATTAGTGTTAAGTAGGATATCCTATCAACATCCCCCATACTTATAGGAGTATTCTTCTGGAATATGTCTACTTCCTGTTTTCCATGTACTGTGTTAATGTTATCTGGTGTTACTAGTAGTATACTCCAATCCTTTGGAAAGTCATATCTTGCTATTAGTGGTGGTGGTAGCATACTTGATGCACTTGATGGTAGAAATCCTTCACTAGCATTCTTCTTGTGTCCACCATCAATAATTATACCTCCATTATTAAATGAGTGTACACCTATACCACTAGTACTTCCTCTATGAGTAATTGTTGCTAGATTACATACATCTATATCATAGTTATTCATTGATGCAACTAGTTTTGCTGTTGATAGTAGTAGTTGTGTTCCAAGCCCTAATCCTTGATGTGCTGGATAAATGCTTTTTACTCTAAAGGTATAATTCTCGGATATTCCTAGATAATCCTGTATCTGCATATTAGCATATAATATTTTAGAGTTAGACTCACCTCTATCTGTACTACCACAATTATCACTGTATATTACACTGGTGTTACTTGACTTTTGAGCCTCTAGTACTAATTTCGGCTCATCAAGTGTGATTCCTATTCCTCCATCAACACGACCCATTGATCCATTAAGATCAATTAATGATAAATGTAATCTTGCAGAAGTTTCTATTTGCATATATTTCAACCTAAAAAAGAATATCAAGTTTATTATTAAAACTATTGTTATGTTTATGAATTATTATTAATAAGACTTTTTAATAAAGATTAATGGCTATGAGGATTAAATAGGGGATACTAAAAGGAGAGTAAGAGATAATATTATATATACTTTGACATGTATGGTCCATCCCTATGATATCCAAGCTTTCTATAGTAATCTCTCACACCTATACCACTAATTATTAGTAGTTTGTTTAAACCATACTCTTGAGAAGCAATCTCCTCTGCCCTGGAGAGTAGTTGGGATCCATAACCCTTATGTTGCCATAATGATTTCTTGTTTTTTCCAATCTCCTGCATTTGACCATAGACATGTAACTCTCTTATTAATCCACTTTGTGGTGTGATCTCTTGACGGAATGTGTTCTTAGATGGTATTCTTAGTCTAGTAAATCCTATTAATATGTCATTATCTGGATCTTCTATTGATAGGAAGATCTCATGTCCACCTGTCACATCATAATCTGTACGTAGAAGTTCAATATTATTATAGTCTGGCTTTACTCCCTGTGATTTACGATGACCTACCTCACGACATCTAATACATTGACACTGTACACCATCTTCTTCTAACCTATTATATACTAATTCACCGAGATTTGATTTTTTTACTCCAGCATTAATTAGTGTTGCAGGTATATCTCTCTGAATTCTCATGGTACGAACCCATTTAGGTAGTATCTTTTTGACCTCAACAATCAAGTCAACTGCCTCCTCAGATGTGTATGGCTCATATTCACCAGCCTTCCACATATCATAGAATTCTGATCCTTCTGTTACAAGACATGGATAAATCTTTAACATGTCTGGTGAAAAGAGTGGTTCACTAAAGAGTCTCTTAAAGCTATTAAGATCACTCTCAAAGTTAGATGTAAGACCAGGCATCATGTGCATAGCAACCTTTATACCACTATCTCTAAGTAACTGGTTAGCCTCAATCACATCACTTATTCTGTGTCCTCTATCTATACACTTATAGACATGATTATATAGTGTTTGTACTCCAAGTTCTACTCTTGTAACACCATAGTTAAGCATCCTGTTTATTTCCTCTTTCTTTGAATAGTCAGGTCTTGTCTCAAATGTTAAACCAATACAACGTACCTTTGAGTGTTCATTAATCCTCTTTACATCATGTAAGTACTGGAAGTCTGTTGGTGGATGTATCTCTACCTCACGTTGATTTGGTGGGATTTGACTTGATATAGTCTCAAAGTCATTCATAGCTCTTAGAGCTTGTGTTACAAACCATTCCTGATAGTCTAGTGTTGTTGATGGGAATGTTCCACCCATAATTATGAGTTCCACCTTATCAATAGGATGTCCAATATTCTTTAGTTGATATAGTCTGTTGAATGTTTGTATATATGGATGATAATCAAACATACGTGCTCTTAGTGCTGCTGGTTCTTCACCAGTATAACTTGGTGGTGCAACACTACTTTCTGGGCAATACTTACATCGTCCATGTGGACATTTATGTGGATGTACCATTATTGCCACTATTGCAACACCTGAAATTGTACGTGTAGGCTTCTTCATTAAGAGTGGTCTTAGTACTTCTAACTCCTCTGGTTTAGCATACTGGAGGATTTTAGAGTTACTCATAAATCCTTTAAGTGATAATTCCTTACAGATACCTATCTTAAGTTTCTCTAACTCCTTCTTTGTTGTTATATTATTTTCTATTGCCTTGTCAATAATTAGCCTACAAGCTTCCTCCATTAATACTCCCCACATTCATTGATAAATAATAATTTATTGATATTGATATATAAAATAGATTTTCTAGTTACTCTTTTTCTACTATAAAAATTGTATAGATAATAGTTAATAATGATTAAAATCATATAATTCTATATTAATTAATTGGAGAATTTTACGTGAAGGTAACAGAACTTATTGGTAAAAAAGTTTTAGATGATAATGCTATGGAAATAGGTAAAATTAATGACCTGGATGTTGAATTAAAAGATAATACCATAAACTATGTATATATTACTTCATCTGATATGGGTCTTAGAAAAAATACATTCAAGATAACTATGGACATGGTTGAAGAAGCTGGAGACTATATCCTACTAAACACAGTAAAATCAGATCTAATTGAAGAAGATAAAGATGATGGAAGAGTAGATGATGTTGAGATTGTTGATCCTAACAAACTTAACCAAGAATAATCATTTACTCTAAACTATTTTTTTTAAAAAATCAAAGCATTCATAAACTAAGTTTTTTTTCAATTAATTCTTTTTTTTAATCTAAGAAATACTATTTCTATTTTATATTATTTAGTTTTTGTAGCTCTTCAATACTATCCTTGAAGACTCTCTTAAATTCTAGTACCTGCTCTGTTGGTATAGAGAAACTAACCCTAATATATTTATCACCAAAATTCTTACTAGTATAAGATCCTTCACGAACAAAGATGTTTTTCTCTGTTAATAAGTAATTAGATAAGTCAGCAGGATCTAAACCAGTACCTGTTATATCTATTACCATCATATTAGCATCAGATGGATATACTGGTAGGAATGTTCCTGGTGTTTCATCAACAGCCTCTTTTATTATTTCCTGATTTTTAAAACAGGTCTGCTTAATATCATCAATCCATTCTGGCTTACTTTGTAATCCTGCAATAGCAGCCTCCTGTGATAGGGAGTTTGTTCCAAGATCATTTATTACACTACTTCTCATAGGACGCATAAGATCATGGGAACTTATTACAGCACCTATACGTAGTCCTGCCATACCAAATGTTTTAGAGAAACTATATACAGTGATAGTGTGTTCTGGTGCATACTTAGCAACAAGTGTATGCTCACGTGCAAAGTCCCTGTATGTTATATCATGTAATACTATGATATTATTTTCCTTTGCTATCTCTGCTATTTCTATGATCTCCTCCTTAGTATAACTTGTTCCTAATGGATTTAGTGGATCAATAAGTACAATAAGTTTTGTTTCCATATCAATGTTTTCTTTTATTAGATCTGGTGTTAACTTATATCCGCACTCCTCATTATATATTGGAACTTCCTTCACATGGTTACCAAACCTGTTACAGAAGTTATTTATGATAAGATATCCTGGATCTGATGCTATAGTATTAGTAATATGATATAATGTTGTACTTATTGCTAGGTATAATGATTCTGTTGCACTAGCAGTAATCTGAATATCAAAAAGGTTTGGATCTAAATCTAAGTCCTGTAATATTAACTCTTTTAGTTTTGGAAAACCTTCTGGTGGTGGATATTTACAGTAATCCCTCTTTTTTGCTCCATTAACCAGAGCATCCTCAATATGTTTATCCTTCTGTAAATGGTTAGTGTTCTGTCCCATCCATATAAGATCTTCCTTATTATATGTGTAATCAAAAAATTCATTAACTGAATTAAATCCCTTCGGTATCTTCTTCTCCTTCTTCTTAAATACCATTAAATTCACCTAAGTTATTCCTTTATCTGTTATTTCAAAGTGTATACTCTCACCATCAGGCCTTGTCTTATGTCTCTGTAGTGTCGCTATACGCATAGATGTACCCATATCTTTCTCTATCTTGATTATAACCTTGCTCCAATACTTGAGTATTGTTCCACCTATTGGTTCAACTATTAATTCATCTGAATCAAATGGTGAATATATCTGATTAGTTATTACAACCGCTATATCATACTGACGACTAAATGTTAATAGTTTCGCCATAAGACGTCCAAGACGTTTATTAACCTCGGAGGGGTCACCATTCTCTATCCTATATAATGCTACTATTGAGTCTATTATTAGTAGATCAATATTATTATCACTCTTAAGTAGCTCCTCAATATTAATTATTTCATTAAATTGTTCATCAAATGATTTTGGCTCTAATACATAGATGTTGCCAGCTATAGTGTTAAAATCATTACCTGCTACTTGTTCTATTCTCTCTAGAGATAATCCACCCTCAGTGTCCATGTATATGGCTTTCTTATTATTCCTTGTGGCTTCATATAATATCTTTATGGCAATGTTTGTTTTACCAGAACCTGGTGAACCATAAATCTGGGTTATACCTCCCTTCTCTATTCCTCCACCTAATATTTTATCTAGTGAAGAATTAGTAGGAATAAGTGTTGTACCCTTAATATCTGAAAGTGTCTTCAATTAAATTATCTCCCCATAACTAATACATTTGATAAATAA
>JAJQHG010000063.1 GCA_021199865.1 Methanosphaera sp.
GTTTAATTATAGTAATAATTTATTTAATCATAATATGTTGATTATAAAATAATTAATAATTAATAAAAATAGTGTTGTTTTTTTAAGCGAGCCCGGGGGGATTTGAACCCCCGACCTTGGGATCCGAAGTCCCACATCATAATCCTGGCTAGACTACGAGCCCATAATTAATGTAAAACTATATTAATAATATCTTTTTTATAATATATGAATTTTACTTTTATATATTAATATAATATAATTATTTATATGTTTTATAATAAAAAATATAGGATATTAAAATAATATATAATATATAGTGTAAAAATATCTTAATTTTATTAATGTTTTTATGAGGATGATTAAATGAGAAGTGACAATATAAAGGAAGGAATAAACAGAACGCCTCATAGATCTCTACTTAGAGCATGTGGCTTAGATGATGAGGATATAAAGAAACCATTCATAGGAATAGCAAACAGTTATACTGATATTGTACCAGGACACATTCACCTTAAGGATTTAGTTAAAGAAGTTAAAGATGTAATACGAAGTATGGGTGGAGTACCATTTGAGTTTAATACAATGGCAATATGTGATGGTATAGCAATGAATCATGAGGGAATGTATTATTCTCTACCATCAAGAGAAATAGTTGCAAATACAGTTGAAAGTATGGCTATGGCACATCAATTTGATGCATTAATATTAATGCCTTCATGTGATAAGATTGTGCCTGGTATGCTAATGGCTGCAGCAAGACTAGACATACCATCCATAGTAGTTACTGGTGGACCAATGATGCCAGGAAAGTTCCATGGAGAAACAGTTGACTTTATTAATGTAACAGAGGCTGTTGGTAGTGCACAGTCAGGTAAAATGTCAATGGATGAACTATATGAGTTAGAGCGTTGTGCATGTCCTGGTGCAGGATCATGTGCAGGACTTTTTACTGCTAATACTATGGCATGTCTAACAGAAACATTAGGTATGAGTCTACCAGGATGTGCAACAGCACACGCTGTTAGTGATAAGAAGGTTGAGATTGCCCGAAAGTCAGCTGAAGCAATATTTACTCTAATAGATAAGGATATAAAGCCATCAGACATATTAACACAAGAAGCCTTTGAGAATGCTATAAAGGTAGACTTAGCTCTTGGTGGATCAACAAACACTACTCTACACATACCAGCAATAGCACATGAAGTAGATGGTGTAGATGTATCCATAGACTTATTTGATAAGTTAAGCCATGAAGTACCATATATTTGTAGTATAAGACCAGCAGGAGACAATCGTATGATTGATGTAGAGAATGCTGGTGGAATACCTGCTGTAATGAAGAATCTTGAATCAATACTAGCAACTGATTGTATGAGTGTAACCTCAAAGACAATTAAGGATAACCTAGAAGAAGTTGGTGATATTGATTATAGTGTAATACACTCAATTGATGATCCAATAAAATCTGAGGGTGGAATAGCAGTACTACGTGGTAACCTTGCACCAAATGGATGTGTAATTAAGCAGGGAGCAGTAAATGATGATATGCTAATACATTCTGGTCCATGTAAAGTATTTAACTCAGAAGAGGAATGTGTAGAGGCAATAGAATCTGATAAGATCGTTGATGGTGATGTAGTAGTAATTAGGTATGAAGGACCAAAAGGTGGACCTGGTATGCGTGAGATGTTAAATCCTACAGCAGCAATAATGGGACGTGAATTATTCCATGTAGCACTAATTACTGATGGAAGATTCTCTGGTGGAAGTAGAGGACCATGTATAGGACATGTATCACCTGAAGCAGCAGAATTTGGACCAATAGGAGCAATACAGGATGGAGATATTGTATCAATCAATGTAAAGGAACGTACAATAAATCTAGAGTTAAGTGATGAAGAAATAGAAAGTAGACTTGCTAATGTTGAAGCTCCAAAGAGAAATCTTAAGGGTTGGTTAAAACAATATCAGCAACTTGCAACATCTGCTGATAAAGGTGGAATATTAAAATAGAGATATTATTACATTAAACTTATAGAAGATGTGTGAGATGTCTAAGAAACGAAAGAATCGACAGAAAAAGAAGAAGCAAAAAGAACAGGAAGAAAAAAAGAAAAACAAGAATAATAAGACATATATAGCTAAAGAAATAATTAGTTATGCATTAATTATTGTAATAGCAGTTCTAGTATCATCACACTTAAATGTAGTAGTTTCTGGAAGTATGGAGCCTGCTTTTTATAGAGGAGATATAGTAGTAACAATGAACACTGAGACATTTTATGGTGTAAGTGAGTTTGATCCATATACTAATGTAGAAGTAGGTGATGTTGTAGTATATGATGCAACATGGTACTCTGAACCTGTTGTACATAGGGTGATTGATATTCAGGAGATTAATGGGTCAACATATTATATTATTAAGGGTGATAATAATGAGGTTCAAGACCCAGAACCAGTCTCACCAAGCCAGGTAACGGCGAAAGTGGCGACTATTGGAGGACACCTGTTAGTAATACCTAAGATTGGATATATTACTCTGATGTTTAGAGGATTATAATTTTTATATTTTTTAGAGGATGAAATAATGTACTCAAAGTTGAAGTCTGAGATAAGAAGTAGTATAAGAGAAGCATTAGATGTGCTTAAAATAAAATATGATGATGAAATAGTATTAGATGAGCCACCAAGTATGGATATGGGTGATTTAAGTTGTAATATAACATTTTCACTAGCAAAACAGTTAGGTAAGTCACCTGTAGAGATAGCTCAAGATATAGTTGACAAGATAGAGTTACCACTATATTTTGATAAGGTTGAGACTAAAGGACCATATATTAACTTCTTTATTAACTACACTATCTTCACATCAAAGGTAGTAAACCTTATAGATAAACAGTATGGAGAACTACCAGAAAGAGATGAAAGAATACTATTAGAACATACATCAGCAAATCCTAATGGACCATTACACGTAGGACACTTACGTAATGCAATACTTGGTGATTCACTAAAACGTATATTAGAACATGCTGGATACAAGGTAGAAAGTCAGTACTATGTAAATGATATGGGTAGACAGATTGCTATAATTGTATGGGGTATGGATAAATTCAATTTTGAGTTAGATGAGAATAAAAAGAATGATCATGCAATTGGTGAAGTGTACTATCAGTGTAATAAGAAGTTAGAGGAAAATCCTGACTATAACCAGGAGATTGATGATATATTACATAGATATGAGGATGGAGAAGATCTACGCTTAATTGACTCATTTGAAACTGTTGTAGAGTACTGTCTTGATGGAATTAAACAGACACTTAAAGATCTAAATATTAAAATTAATCTATTTAAGTGGGAGAGTACATTCCTTAGAAATGGTACAGTAGATGATGTATTAGAGAAGATTCAACCATTCACAATAAAGGATGATATATTATACTTACCTTTAGAGAAGTATGGTGTGGATAAGGAATTAGTTCTTAGACGTTCAAATGGTACAAGTCTTTATGCAACAAGAGATTTAGCATATCATCAGTATAAGACTAATAATAGTGATATATCTATTGATATATTAGGAGCAGACCATAAGTTAGCTGCAAAACAGTTAGGCCTAGCACTAGAATTATCAGGTAACCGTGTACCAGAAGTAGTATTCTATGAATTTATTGATCTACCAGAAGGTTCAATGTCTACACGTAGAGGAGTATTTGTATCAATAGATGAGTTTATTGAACAATCAGTTAAACATGCAAAGGATGAGCTTCAAAGACGTGAACTTGACTTAAGTGATAAAGAAATGGATGATATAGCACATGTTATAGGTGTTGGATCAATTAGATTCTATATTGATCAAATATCACCAGAGAAACCTCTTACATTTAAGTGGGAGGAGGCATTAAGCTTTGAGCGTGGATGTGCATCAATACAGTATGCTCATGCTAGGGCATGTAAATTATTAAAGAATTCTGACTTTGATGAGTTTGAAATAGTACAATGTGACTATGAATTAGCACCTGATGAAAGGGTATTAGTAAAAGAGTTGTCACGTTTTAATGAGGTTATTTTACAATCAGCTGAGGAAAGACGTGTACATCACTTAGCAGAATATACTTTAAGTTTATCAAGAGCATTTAATAAGTTCTATAAGTCACAACAAGTTATTGGTTCAGAGCATGAAAAACTTAGATTAAAGCTTGTTGATGCTTCACGTATTACTCTAAAGAATTCACTTAACTTACTTGGAATAAAAGCACCTGAATTCATGTAAAATTAAGATATTAATTATCCTTATATTAATCTTCTATTATTTTTTTTCTTATATTTTTTTTAATTTATTATTTTTCATAATTTTATTCTATTATTTTTAATACTAAATTAATATAATAGTAATTATATAAATAAAATTATAATCTAAAACTATTTATTACACGTTTATCTAGGGAGGAAAAATTAACAATGCGAACTTTAATGATACATTCTGATTATTTACGTTATAAAACTAGAAGTAAAACTAAATTAGCTGAAGATATTGATGATGAAAAAAGAGCAGATGGAGTAGATAATGCATTAGTTGTATTTACTGCAGTAGAAAAGGAAGATGAAGATGATACAGAGACTATCGTTAAGAATGCTGTTAAGGAAATACTTAAGGTACAAAATAAGGTCAATGCAGAAAACATAGTTATATATCCATATGCACATTTAAGTTCTTCACTATCTAATTCTGATGTAGCTATCAGTATACTTAAGAGTATAGAGGCTGAACTAATTGATAATAATGAGGCAGTTCTAAGAGTACCATTTGGTTGGTATAAATCATTTGAATTAGCATGTAAAGGACATCCATTATCAGAATTATCAAGAACAATCACAGCTGAATCAGATGATGATGAGGAAGAAGAAAAGGAAGAGTCTGAACCATCAAAGATGTACATCCTAGAAGAGGATGGAGAAATCTATGATACAGATGAATATAAATACCAGAATAAGCCTCTAAGACAACTAGTTGATCATGAGGAGGGAAAGACTCATGATTCTGGTAAAGAACCTCCACATGTAAGATTAATGAAGGAGAAAGAGTTAGCAAGTAATGAGCCATCAGCTGATGTTGGACATATTAGATGGTATCCTAAGGGAAAGCTTGTGAAGGACTTATTATCTGACTATGTATATAATCTTGTAACAGAGCGTGGAGCAATGCCTGTTGAGACACCAGTAATGTATGACTTAGCAGATCCTGCAATAAGAGAGCATGCTAACAAGTTTGGTGAAAGACAATACAGGCTTAAAACTAAGCATAGAGAGTTAATGTTAAGGTTTGCATGCTGTTTTGGTGCATTTAGAATACTAGCAGATAGTTTCCTTACATGGAAGAATATGCCTGTTGGTATATATGAGTTATCAACATTCAGTTTCCGTTTCGAAAGACAGGGGGAAGTAGTAGGATTAAAGAGACTAAGAGCATTTACTATGCCTGACTTCCACAGTGTATGTCTTGATGATGATCATGCAAGAGAAGTATTTGCAAAGCAGGTTGATATGTGTGCACAGACTGAGTCTGACCTAGAGGTTCATTATGAGGTTGCTTTCCGTGTAACACAAGACTTCTTTGATGAGAATGAGGATTGGATTAAGGAAGTTGTACGTGAAAATATTAAGAAGCCTGTACTATTAGAGGTTATTCCTAAAATGAAACACTACTGGAATGCTAAGGTTGACTTTGCAGCAATTGATGATCTTGGTAGACCTATTGAGAATCCAACAGTACAGATGGATATTCAGAGTGCTAGAAGATTTGGTATCACATATCTTGATGAGGATGAACAACAGCAATACCCAACAATACTTCACTGTAGTCCAACAGGTAGTATTGAACGTGTAATATGTAGTTTACTTGAGAAGACTTCTACTAATAAGGGTGCTAAACCATCCCTTCCATTATGGCTTGCACCTACACAGGTTAGAATTATTCCTGTAACAGATAATCATCTTGATTATGCTAAAGAAATCTATGAAGAGATTAAGGCATCTGATATTAGAGTAGATATTGATGATACTGCTGAGAGAGTAGGTAAGAAGATTAGGAATGCTGGTAAGGAATGGATTCCATACACTATTGTTGTTGGAGACAATGAGGTAGAAAATAAGAGTATTACTATAAATAGACGTGCTGATGATACTAAGCAAGAAGTATCTATTGAAGATTTAGCTAGTGAGATACACTCATTAACTAAGGGTATGCCATTTAGACAGTTACCATTACCAGAAATGGTATCTAAACGTGTAAAATTCTAGTTTGAACCTTTCTATCTTCCCTATTTTTTTTATATTTTATATAATTTATTTTTTGTAAATTATTTTTTTGACTTAATTACTACATTGTTATTAGTTATAACTTATATCTTATTAGATATAACTTATATCTTTTTAGATCTAACTTATAAATAATACCTATAATAAACATAGTACTATAAAAACAAGACTTCTAAAAATTATTATAAAGAGGTAGAATATGACTGAGATCATAACAATTCTTAACCAGAAGGGAGGCTGTGGTAAGACAACAACAGCAGTAAACCTATCTGTAGCCCTAGCAAAACAAGGAAAGAATGTATTAGTAATGGATATGGATCCACAAGCTAATGCAACAACATCAATAGGGATAGATAAAAGTCAGATAGAAACAACAATATACTCCCTACTGACAGATGAATGTAAACTATCTGATGCAGTAGTAGAAACAGAGATAGAAAACCTATACTTTATACCAAGTAATATTTCACTTAGTGGTGCAGAAATAGAGTTAAGTAAAGAGATAGGATATCCCTACATTCTTGATGAAAAACTATCTGAGGATGTTGAAGTATTTGACTATGTATTTATTGATGCACCACCATCCCTAGGAATACTAACATTAAATGCATTAGTAGCATCAACAAGTGTAATAATACCTATACAGGCAGAATTCTATGCTCTAGAGGGAATGGCAGACTTACTTGAAACAATTAATCTAGTAGAGTCTAGACTAAAAAGTCCATGCCCAATAAAGGGTATACTAATAACCTTATATGATTCTAGAACAAGATTATCTAAGGATGTAGCAGCAAATGTTGAAGAATTCTTTAAAGATAAACAATACATATTTAAACAGAAAATACCACGTAATGTAAAGCTAGCAGAAGCTCCTAGTTATGGTAAACCATGTATAACATATGAACCAGAATGTACTGGAACTAAAGCATATATGGAGTTAGCAACCGAATTAATAAATATGGAGGATGATAACTAATGGCAGATAATGCATTAGGTAAAGGATTAGATGCACTAATACAGGAACCAGAAACAACTAAGAAAACAACAGCAAAAAAGACAAAGAAATCTACAACAAAATCATCAAGAAAGAATAAGTCATCCACAGCTAAGTCATCAAGAAAAACTACTAATAATATTGATATTGATCAGGAAAGAATTGACCAGATAAAACAGGAAGTAGAGAAGAATCCTAGAATAAGTTTATGGTCTTCAAAGTCTGCGGCAACACTTAGATACCTAAAGAAGACTATACCTGAGTTTAGTATTAGTAATGAAGCATCCATAATATTAGAGGATGCAATAAAAGAGAAATACCCTGATATATGGGCATTATTTGATGATGAATAATTATCCTAAAAGTAATTAACCTAGAATTTAACAAATTATATCCCAAGCATTAGGTTAAGCTTGAAGGAATAAGAGTTATACTTATAAACTCTTACTACTATTTTTTATTATATCATATTAGTGTTGTCTGATAATTTTTTCCTAGTTTTACAAATATTTTACATGCCTGAATATTTGCTCCCATATCCTTTAATTGTTTTAGTGATGTTATTTTCTCATTATTCTTCTGTGCATGTTGTATACGTCTAGCACTCTTCTGTCCAATTCCTGGTATTCTTATTAATTCTCTATATGTTGCCGTGTTAACATCTATAGGGTAGTCCTCGATGTGTGCTAGTGCAATATTATATTTTGGATCATTCTTTGTATCTAGGAATCCATTATCATTGAGTATAATATCCTTATCTGTAAAGTTATACTTTTCAAATAGGTATTGGCTTTGATATAGGCGTCCTGTACGCTTTGTATCACATGCATCATGGTTTTCTAGTGGTGTGTCCTCTATTGGGTTAAAGCTACTAAAATAATTATTTAGGACATTATACTTTTGTTTAAGGTGGTATACCTGTTTTAGTATTTCCTCATCATTCTCATCATTTGCTCCTACTATTATCTGGGTTGTATGTCCACTTGGTGCAAGGTTATGATCACGATTATGTAGCTTATCTATCCAGTCTAATCTCTTTATTATATCCTTATCATAGTCCTTTGTACTTGATAGATCATTTAGTCCATCACGTGTAGCACTCTCAATATTTATACTCACACGGTCAGCTAGTTGCATAGCATGCTTAATAGAGTCCCAACTTGCACCTGGAATAATTTTTAGGTGTATATATCCATTATAGGAGTACTTGTTTCTTAGTATATATGCTGTTTCTATTAGTTGTTCCATTGTAGTATCAGCATCCTTTATTATACCAGAACTAAGAAATAATCCTTCAACCATATTTTTTTCGTAGTATGTCATGAATATATCTGCAAGAGCCTGGCTTGATAATCTGGCTCGTTGAGATTTATTAGACCTACAATTTGTACAGTACTTACAGTCATTATTGCATTCATTAGTAAGTAAAACCTTAAAGAGTGCAACTGTATCATTTCCTGTCTGTGCATTATATATACAGTCCTTAGTAGATGTATCATTCAGGATGTTATCTACATTATAGTTTACATAGTTACATCTATCATAGTAGGCTGCATCAGATAATACTTGTAGATCTCTATAGGTACTCATAGTTACACTCTCCTTTTATTGTTATTTATTTATTTTATCTAAACTATTTATATTAATTATAATAAAGATTTATTTAACATTTATATCATTAAATGATTAATAATATGAGGTTTTCACATGGATTTATGGATCATTCTAATTATTATTGTAGTAGTAGTGGTACTATTATTACTAGTGAAATATTATAATGACCTAGTAAATGGACGTAATCGTGTAGAGAATGCTTGGAGTCAAATAGATGTACAGCTACAAAGACGTAATGATTTAATACCAAATGTTGTAGAGACTGTAAAAGGTTATGCAAAACATGAAAAAACAACATTTGAAAAGATTACACAGGCAAGAGCAAACATGGCTAATGCTACATCTGTAGAAGAAGTTGCAGAGGCTGATGACATGATATCTGGTGCATTAAAGAGTCTATTTGCAGTAGCAGAGGCTTATCCTGAGCTAAAGGCAAATACTAATTTCCAACAATTACAAGAAGAATTATCAGACACTGAGGATAAGATAGCATATTCTAGACAGTTCTATAATGATGCAGTATTAAAATATAATAATTCATGCCAGGAGTTCCCAAGTAACATAATAGCATCTATATTCCATTTTAAAGAGGAACAATACTTTGAGGCACAGGAAGGCTCCAGGGTAACACCAAACATTAAATTCTAACTTCCCCTTCTTATTTTTTTTTAAATATTTCTTATATTGATTAATACTTTACTATAAATTATATAGTTCTTAGCTTATTGATAACTTACATTCTAGTAGTGTTA
>JAJQHG010000048.1 GCA_021199865.1 Methanosphaera sp.
ATTTAAACATGTAAATATGATATAGTAATAGAGGCTTTTATAATGGATATACTTAATCTAATAATTTATTCAATCTATATTATGATACCCGCATACCTGGCTAATGGTTCAGCATTAGTATTTGGTGGAGGAACACCATTAGATTTTGGACATAATGCATGGGATAATAGCGATTAATTGGTGATGGTGTAACATGGAGAGGTACAATATGTGCAGGACTATTTGGTGGAGTAGTAGGATTACTACTAGCACTACTTGCAAGTTATGGTCTTGGTGACTACTTCTTTGGATTACTAACAACAAATGTAAGCTTCAGCCAAAACATGTTATTACAAGGATTAGTTCTAGGATTAATTCTAGGATATGGTGCATTAATTGGTGATGCTATAGGTAGCTTTATTAAGAGAAGATTAAACTTTGAGCGTGGAAAACCTGTACCATTACTAGATCAACTAGACTTTGTGGTAGTAGCACTACTATTGATTTCAACACAGGTAAGTCTTACATGGTCAATGATCATAATAATACTAGTATTAAGTGTAGGCTTCCACTTAGGAGCAAACATTTTTGCCTATCTAATTAATCTTAAAGATGTATGGTACTAGTTAACCATTCATCTCCACTCTTTTTTTTAAAATATATATTTTCTTATGGTAATTACTCATAAAAACTCTTCTTCTAGCTACCTAAAAGACTATAATAAAAAAGAAATACTTGGTTTGGAGTTTAGGATACTTTAGGTTAATTTAGATCTGATCTATGATGGATAATTTTCTTTGTAGTACTTCATCAATATACATCTGTATTGCTCCAAGAGAAGTAATAATACTACTAACATTAGGACTAATATAATCATTCATATTAATAATATCTAGTCCAAGACTACTTGTAGCCTTGTAGCATACACTAGTATCAGCCATATCAGTAATTACAACAGTACTTAGATTGCTCTTATCTACTACTTGTACTAATCCATTAGTTACTTGTTCTATTTGCTTATTATAGACGTGTCTTGCTATACTTATTACTTCATCTCTTGTTAGCATGTCAAGATCTGCACATACTAGTCTGGCAATTCTCTCAAGTGATGCATCCTTAGTCTTACTACTTCCATCAGGAGTATCACAGGTATAATCCTCTGGTGTAATATTTCCTAGTACTAAATTCATATCTGCTGTTATACTAAATAGTTCACTACTAACTGTAGCCTCATTATCTCTTATGGGTATAGTAGGGGTGATTGTTGCAAGATTTGTCCTAAGAACACCAGTGTATACTAATTCTCCACTAAGTAAGCGTTCAAGATCTGTGTGTCCCTGACAGATTTCCTTTGAATCCTTTAAGGGGATAATATCTGTTGTTGTTGAACCCATATCCATAAAGATACAGTCACTACTAATATACTTTATACAATTCACGGTTCCAATCCAGTTAGCAGCAGCAACACTCAATGGATCATCTATTACATCCTCATATCTTATGAGTCCATCAAATGATACAAAATATACGTCCTTATCACTGAATACTTCCTGTACTCTCCCTGATATGTCTAGTACTCCCTGCTTCTTGTTTTCATAGCTATCTGCTAGTTCTGCTGTCATTGATACACATATAGTGTTACACTTTGAGTACATGCTACCTAGTTGTCTAAGATATTCTGTTAGTTTGGATGGATCACTCCACATTGGCAGATAATGTTTATCTGTGCCTAGTAATTTAATCTTATCCTCATTTAATTCTATTACTGCTAAATCAGTATTTGCTCCACCAATATCTAATCCCATTATCTGCATAGTAATTCCTCTACTTATTAAATATGTCATTTCCTGTTAACATAATACTTGTATGCTTATCATGTAGTACTAACTCTATTAGAGCCTCTGTTAGATTAACATCACTAATACTTCTTAGTACAATGTAGGGTGTTGTGATACGTGAATTAATCTCAACCACATATACTTTATTATCACTTATAATGTAATCTATCCCAATAAAACCCTTTAGTCCTGGTATGGATTTTACAACATGTCTACTAATACTCTTTATAGTTTCCTCTAGTGGATGAGTAATAGGGCTTTTACAACCTGTATATATTACTCTATTATTATCATAGCTTACTTCCTGTGAGTTAAGACTTAGTATATTCGCATAGTTATCATTACATAGTAGGCTGATACTAACACTTCTTCCAGGTATGTATTCTTGTAGCAGGAATGATTCGACACATTCCTCTTTATATGTCTCTAGGATATCATCTAGTTGTGACATATTATGTATGTGGTATATTAAATCACTACTAGTTCTATCATCAGGCTTAATGATACTATCATAATTATCTAAGAAGTCCTTGATATAATCATAGTCTATGTTATTAGTACTACATTTAATTGTCCTAATTTTTAATATAGATTCATCTAGTAATTTATATGTTAAGTATTTACTACTACAGTTATATGAGGCAGTACTATTTGATCCAATTACTACTACATTATTTTCTTCTAGTATCCTTGTAATCCTATACTGTATAAGATTATCCTCAGGAGCAATAAATAAGCATGCATCAAACCTGCCACAATTACCCCTAAGCCAACCAAATAGATCACCACTAATATTAATACACTCACAGTTACTTACACCACTAACTGATAAGTTACTACTAAGTAGGTATGTAACATTATAATCTAGGCTATCAAGATCCCCTAGTATGCCCTTAAGCATACCAAAGCCTTCACTAATAAGATTATCCTGGTAGATAACACTTGAATACTCAAAAACTAGTAATTTCATAAATAAACACTTAAAAAAAGAATTATATTAGTGATTAACATCACCAATTGCTTGGAAGTTTATACCTTCAGACCTGAATTTCTGACTATCAAGAATATTTCTTGTATCAATAATAAAGCCCTTAGTAATATCCTCTGGATGAATACTCTTATACTCATCATGATCAGTCATTAAAATAACACAGTCAGTACCAAGAGCATCATCCAAGCTTACACTACTAATACCAAATGACTCAATAACACTACTACTAACTAGTGGATCATGTGCCACAACATTGAAGCCCTCACCCATTAATAAGTCAATAACATCACCTGATGGACTCTCCCTGGTATCATCAACATTACCCTTATATGCAATACCAAGAATAGACACAGTATAATCACCCTTATTAATATTACTATCAATATTCTCTTCTAATAGATCCACTACATGGCGTGGCATACTACTATTAATACTACGAGAAGTACTAATAATATTAGCCTTAATACCATACTTATCAGCAATATCTACCAGGAAGTATGGGTCAATAGGTATACAGTGACCACCAACACCAGGACCAGGACTATGAATATTTACACGTGGATGATAATTAGCAGCACCTATTACTTCATGCACATTAACACCAATCTTCTCACATATCAGGGCAAACTCATTACTAAGAGCAATATTCACATCACGATAAGTATTCTCCATCAACTTAACCATCTCAGCACTAGTAATATCAGCCACCTGTATAATATCACCCTGCGTAATATGTGAATACAGTTGTGAAGCATAATCAGCACTCCTCTTATCATACCCACCAACAATACGCACATTATGAGTCATCTCATAAATAGTATTATTAGGAAGAGCACGCTCAGGACTATATGCTAACATGAAGTCCTCACCACACTTTAGCCCTGACTCCTCAAGTAATGGCTTAACAACATTAATACCAGTCTCTGGTGGAACAGTACTCTCAATAATTATTAGATCATCCTTCTTCAAACTACTCTTAATACTCTCACATGCACTAATAACATAGGAGAGATCAGCATTGTTATCTGAGTCAACAGGTGTAGGAACAATAACTATCATGATCTGACACTCACGTGCAGCCTCCTCTAAGTTCACAGTTGCCTTAAGATAATTATTCTCCACAGCCTGTCTTACAAGCTTATCAAGTCCTGGCTCCTTAAAACTACAACTACCCCTATTAATATTATCAACAGTATCCCTGTTTATATCAGCACCCAGCACATTAATATTACTACTTGCAAGTATTGCTGCTGTAGGCAATCCAATATGTCCAAGACCAAAAATAGCTACTTTCTTATTCTCAATATTCATCAATGACTCTCCTAGATTTATGGCTAATTATAATTGTATTCATAAGTAGTCTAATTATATAACAATATAGTGAACATATTATTTAGTTTTATATCATGAATAGAATAGGAAATATAATAATGGAATATATTCTCAATTCAGTATAAAAAAAAGTATAGTATATGATTAAGAGGAGAATTATAGAAGATTACTCATATTTATCATATATTTCAAAAATCTTATCCTTAACCTGATCTCTCTTAGAGATCCTCTCCTTGAAGCGTAGAGTATCATCCTTAAACGTATTAGTAATAGTCTTATTATCCATCTTACCAGAGAAATTATATTCATCTATAAGATTCTTAAACTCATTTTTTAGAAGATCCTCTGTTTCTATTAATTCTTCTAACTCATTTTCTTTTTCAGAGCTAAGGAATTCATAGAATTGTTCATCAAGTGACACATTATCAATACCCATAATTTCAATGTATCTCTCTATAAACTTCTCATACACACTCCACTTATTCTTAGGTACTTGTTGATGTATAATACCCAGTGTACGTTCCTTCTCAAGAGGATAATTATCTTCTTTAACATTTAACTCTTTTAGTAATCCCAGGATATAATCTACATTAATAATGTCTTTACCTAGTAGTTCTATTTCAAAGTTAATATTCAGTAGTTCAGGGTATTTATCAGGATCTCTTTTAATCTCATCATACTTATCTAGCACAATGCTTCTATGATCATTAAATTCCTGTTCATCCATCATGACATCATCAAATGTGAATTCAGGAAATGTGTCAAGCTTACTCTTTATATTATTTAGCTCTCTAAAGGCTTTAATATACTCCTTTAATTCAGTTTCACTTTCAATGTTATTGGCCTCATCAACAGTTGGAGCAATACTACTTAGCTTATGATATGCATTATCAAAGTCTTTTATAAGCTCCTTATATGGCTTCATCAAAATATCTTCTATTTGTGAATCATTAGAGAAGAGTCGTAGAGCCTCATCAGTTTCATCAGATATATCCCTGAAGGATATAATATTACCATAAGCCTTCTTACTATTATATATCCTATTAGTTCTACTGAAGGTCTGTATTAGCATATGGTATTCCAGGTTTTTATCAAGATATAATGTGTTAAGCTTTGGAGCATCAAACCCTGTGGTAAACATGTCTTTAACTAGTAATAGGTCTATCTCTGTATTTTCCATCTTATTAGTTACATCAATTTTATAGGAATTAAAATCTTCAGTATTATGCTTAGTATTAAACATTTTATTATAATCATCCATGTATTTAGCCATGTATGCTCTATCAGATACACCATCATATTTTTTATTTTCATTAATAGTATATACAACAGCTACCTTTAGCTCTGGATACTTCTCTTGTAGTAACTTATAGTATTTATGGATAAATCCTCCATTTGCAACACTAAACATTGCATTAAACTCACCATCATAGGTCTTATGATTATATGTCTTCTTAATTATATCCACATTAGCTGATAATCTCTCATCATCCATCAAAGCCTCAGTATCATTCTTTAGGACACGTAATTCATCTTTATTTAGTTTAGGTCCATAGTATTCTGTAGCAAATCCTAACACATTATTATCCCTGATAGCATCCTTGATCATATAGGTATGTAGTCTTTGTCCAAATATTGATTTAGTTGTTTTATCTTGACCAGCATTCACAGTAAATATTGGTGTACCAGTAAATCCATAGCATAAACTATTATGGAAGAAGTCTGTAATATTCTGGTGCATACCTCCAAATTGTGATCTGTGACACTCATCATATATGAATATAATCCTCTTATCCTGAATTCCATCATCTAATTTATTCTTATACTTAGTCACAACAATATTAAGCTTCTGTATAGTTGTTACAATAAGATCTGTCCTAGACCTGTTAAGTGCCCTAATTAATGCATTAGTATTATATACCTTCTCTACACTATCCTTAGAGTACTGATTAAAACGCTTAATTGTCTGATGATCCAGGTCTTGGCGATCCACAACAAATATTACCTTATCAATACTTGGATCTTCAGCTAGTAATTGACTAGCCTTAAATGATGTTAATGTTTTACCACTACCAGTAGTGTGCCATACATAACCATTCTGCTTGATTTTAGTTGCTTGTTCAACAATCCTTTCTACAGCATACTTCTGGTATGCTCTAAGTACCATGACATTCTTATCAATATCATTTAGGATCATGAATTGTGTAATCATCTTTGCCAGGTTACATTTCTCAAGGAATGTCTGTGAGAACTCTGATAACTGCTTAATGTTATTATTCTCCTCATCCTTCCAGAAGTATGTGTTCTCAAACTTCACAGTTTTTGGTAGTCCTGTAGAGAAATACTTAGTATTAACACCATTACTTATAACAAATATCTGGATATACTGGAACAATCCCTTAAAAGTAGGAAGATACCTCTCCTTAATCTGATTAAATGCTTGTTCTATCTCCACACCACGCTTCTTAAGTTCTATCTGCACAAGAGGTAATCCATTAATGAGTATAGTCACATCATATCTATATTTATGTTTATTCTCAGAGGTGATCTGGTGTGCTACCTGGAATATATTCTTACACCACTCCTCCTTATTAATAAATCTAATCCACTTATCTGGTTGACCATCCCGTTTTAGTGTATAACTATCTCTTAGAAGCTTTGCCTTATCATAGATTCCACCCTGTTTTAGTCTGGTTAATATCTTCTCAAACTCATCATCACTAAATGTTATATCATTGAACTTCTCTAGTTGAAGTCTGAAGTTCTCTTCTAACTCCTCATCATTTCTAATTGTTACTAGTTCATAGCCATTACTAGCCAAATCATTAACTAACTTATCCTCTAATTGCTTCTCACTTTCACTAGACATAAACTATAATTCCACTATTTAATGATAATAATTTGTTTTTATTAGTATTAAATCTTTTAAATAAAAGTTTTAAGATATCCTGTTAAGGTAATTATATGCTCTATCACAATAATATTATAATGCGTTAAAACTATAACAATTAAAGTACAAAAATAATAGTATTTGACTATATAAACAATATAATGTAAAATATAGGATTAAAAAAGAGTTAGGTTAAAAACATGTCAAACTATGAAACAAAACTATGGCAAATAGCAAATAAACTCCGAGGAAACATGGATGCAAATGAATTCAAAAACTATATGTTAGGATTAATATTCTACAGATACCTATCAGAAAAACTAGAAATGAATTTAAATAAAGATCTAGAAAATGATGAAATAACATTCAAAGAAGCATACCAAGACGAAGAATACAAGCAATACCTAGAAAAAGAAGCAATAGAAGAACTAGGATACTTCATAGAACCAGAATGCCTATTTAGTACCATAATAGAAAACATTAACCAAAAGAAGGAAGTAATACCCCTACTTAACAAGGCATTCCAGATGATAAATGACACATCATTCAACACAGAAAGTCAAAAAGACTTCCAAAACCTATTTGAAGACGTAGACCTAGACTCATCAAAACTTGGAGCCACAAACCAGGAAAAAGATAAATTAATCTCCGAGATACTACTAGAAATAAGTGAAATAGATTTTGAATTAGATAATGATAACTCAGACATCTTAGGAGATGCATATGAATACCTAATAAGTCAATTTGCATCAAATGCAGGGAAAAAAGCAGGAGAATTCTATACACCACAAGAAGTATCAACAGTACTAGCAAGAATAGTCACAATGGATAAAACCAGACTAAAAAGTGTATATGATCCAACATGTGGAAGTGGATCACTACTACTAAGAGTAGGAAAAGAACTAACAACAGATGGAAAATGTAATGTATCAGACTTCTATGGACAAGAACTAAACCAGACAACATATAACCTGGCAAGAATGAACATGATACTACACGGAGTAAAATATAATGACTTTGACATAAAACAGGGAGACTCACTAGAAAACCCAAAACACATGGGAATGAAATTTGATGTAGTAGTAGCAAATCCGCCCTTCAGTGCAAAATGGAGTAGTGATAAATCATTCCTAGAGGATGAACGATTCTCAGGATACCCAAAACTAGCACCAAAAAGCAAAGCAGACTACGCCTTCATACAACACATGCTATACCACCTAAATGAGGAAGGAACACTAGCAGTAATACTACCACATGGAGCACTATTTAGACAAGCAGCAGAAGGATTAATAAGAAAATACCTAATAGAAAAACTAAACTACCTAGATGCAGTTATAGGATTACCAGAAAATCTATTCTATGGAACAAGCATACCAGCCTGCATATTAGTATTCAAGAAATGCAGAACAAACACCGATGACATATTATTCATAGATGCATCAAACGACTACGAAAAAGTAAAAACACAAAACAAGCTACGACCAGAAGACATAGACAAAATAGTAGACACCCTACAAAGAAGAAGAGAAACCGAGAAATACTCCCACCGTGCAACACTAGAAGAAATCAAGGAAAACGAATACAACCTCAACATACCACGATACGTAGACACATTCGAAGAAGAAGAACCAGTAAACCTAGAAGAAACACGACAAAAAATAAACGAAATCGACAAAAAAATCGAAGAAATAGACAAACAACTAGAACCCTACTACAAAGAACTAGGACTCAAAGGGATCTAAGATGAACAATACACCACAGCTACGATTCAAAGGGTACATAGATGAGTGGAATAAAAAGAAAGTAGGAGACATAATAGAACTTCAAAAAACAAAATATGATCCAAAGACGGATGATGAAACATACAAATGTGTAAACTTAGAAAACATAACAGAAAAAACAGGCCAATTATTAGAGTATACAGATTCAAAAAAACAAACTAGTACTAAAACACGATTCCATAAAGGAGATATATTATATGGAAAATTAAGACCATACCTAAAAAAGTATTGGTTGGCAACATTTAACGGAGTATGCACAACAGAAATATGGGTACTCCAAGGAAAAAACATTTTAAACCAATTTCTTTACTATCTAATACAAACCAACCACTTCAACAAAATAGCTAACAAAACCACTGGTACAAAAATGCCCCGATCTAACTGGCAATACATGAAAACACAACACATATACTTACCACTCTCAATTGAAGAACAGACCCAAATAGCATCTTTCCTCTCCTTAATAGATGAAAAAATATCTCTTAAAAAAGAACG
>JAJQHG010000036.1 GCA_021199865.1 Methanosphaera sp.
ATCCCTATCATATACAAATCAATCATAACTAAACTTGCAAAATTAATCTACTTAAAAATATAATTCATATAATACATGACTAAAAAATAACTATAAAATATATGGATAAAAATATTATTTTAATAAAACAAGCTACAAAAAAATAGAATTATAGTATTCCTAATATTTATTCAGTTAAAAAATATTAAAAAGAGTATTAGTGGAGATTAAAAATAGTTTTATCCACTAACTTTTAGACGTTTCATATACAACTCAAATACTATTACAGCTATTATCGTACCAAGAAGACTACCAGCACCCAGGGAATAACATACACCATCTACTCCCATATTAAATATATAAACAAATAACAATAGGAATCCAAGTACAAACACAGCCTCACGTAGTAATGTTAATACTAATGATATCAAACCCTTTCCCATACCCTGGAACACCATTGCTGCACACATACCTGGTGGTACAACAATCAGGAATATGGATAATATCCTAAGAATATCAACTATTATACTGTTTAAACCTGCACTACTTGAAGAATAACTAAATAGTGTTGCAATCTGTGGTGTAAAGACATATAACATAACAAATAAAATTATGGCTATACCTACAGACAGCTTTGTTGAGTAATAAAAGGTATCCTTAACCTTCTGATAATCATGAGCACCATAAGCTACACCAGAAACCGTGATAGTAGCTGTTGCAATACCAACACTTGTCATCATACATAAGTCCACTACACTAAATGAAGCTGTAAATGCTGCAACAACAGTCGTAGAAGATATTGTTACAAGTACTGAATTCATGAACATATTAATAACAGACATAATAATCTGTTCTATACTTCCAGGTATAGCTACAGAAATTATTTCCTTACTAATACTATTACTATAATGAAATCTACTTAATGATAAATCAACATAGGTATCATGCTTAATAAACATCCAGTAAAGCATGAGAAATGTTGCTATACATGCAGATAAAATTGTTGCTTAGTAGCACCTTCTACTCCAAGACCCAGTGTATAAATAAATATAGGATCAAGTATTAAGTTGACAACACCTGTTGCAACTAAAGCTATAGTAGCTCTCTTAATATCTCCTTCTGCTCTTAATTGACTAGATAGTATACCATTAAATAGTATAGCAAATGATCCAACAATAACAATTGTTGCATATGGCTTTGCATACTCTACTACCTCAGATGCACCTATTAACACGATGATATTATCTAGAAATGGTAATAGAATTAATGGCAATAGTATAGATAATGCTACTGCCATGAGTATGCCATGCCATGCAATTATCAACATTATCCTTATCATCAGCCCCAATATACCTAGATATTAGGGAGTTAGAACCAGCACCAAAACCTGTTGCTACACCATTAATCATTAAAAATAGTGGTGTGATAAACCCAATAGCTGCTAGTGGGTTTGATCCTAGTCCAGCAACCCATATTCTATCAACAATGTTATAGATCATCGTTAATACTAATGTTAGTATCAATGGTGTTGCTATCTTATTAATAGCTCTCTTATAATCTCCACGAACAAGATCAAGATTATCATTATCTTGACTATTTTGATTCATATACTTACCTCAAACATTAATATAATAAATTCATAAAAAAGTCATTAGTAATATTTCTTATAAAAAATCACATATATACTTATGTTTTAGAAAAATCATTGCTCAGAAGAGATTTAATAAAAACATGAAAAAGATTTAAAAAGAAGATATAAAATGGAGGTTAATCTAGATTATTAATCTGATTTAATACTATGATATCATCACATACTGTGTCAAGTAATTTCTTATCATGACTTACAATTAGTATTCCTACCTTATTCTTTTGACAGTAATTTGATAGGGATGTCCATATTTGTACCTGACTTATTGCATCAAGCATTGTTGTTATCTCGTCGGCTATAACATACTTAGTTTTTGGATTAAGACTTCTTAGTATAGAGAATCTCTGTAATTCACCACCACTTAGCTCTGATGGATAACGATCTAACCATGAATTTCTTATACCAAACTCATCAAGAACATCCTGAGGTGGCATCCAAGATTCCTCAAGAACCTGTTTCATCTTCCATTTAGGATTCATTGTCTTCTCTGGATGCTGAAATATTAATTGTACAGGATTATACTCATTTTTATTAACAATCTCACCATCAACAGTAACTGTTCCTTCATAATTTGTTATATACCCTGATATTATTTTACAGAGAGTTGTCTTACCAGAACCACTATCCCCCATTAAGCCTATAGTTTGATTATTATTTACACTTAGTGATACCTCCTTTAGTATTTGAGGACTCCTACTCTTATATCCATACGATACTTTCTCTACTTTTAGTGTCATAGTTATTCTCCTAGTGGCTTAAAACACCTGATTGCTGTACCATTAACAAATTCTAGTTTTGGCTTATTATCTTTACATTTATCCATTCTATGTGGACAATTATCATAGTAAACACAGCCTACAGGATCACTATGTGGTTGCATACCAAGATCTAGCCTAAATCCATTCTCAGGTAATGCTTCTATTAGACTTCTAGTATAAGGATGTTTTAATTTAGATACATCATGAAAATTCTCTGTTTTATTAATTTCTATTACATAACCAGCATAGAATATTGCTATACGATCTGCAACCCTAAGAGCCACATTAATATCATGAGTAATTAGTAACACACCTTTATTATCCTTCTTCATTGATAATAAGTCATCAATTGTCTCATCAACTGCTTCTTGGTCTAATCCTGGTGTTGGTTCATCAGCAATGACTACCTTGGGGTTTGATAGTAATGCTGTTGATAATAGAACCTTTCTTGCCATACCTCCAGATAGTTCAAAGGGATACATTGAATCAACACTCTCATCTAAACCATACTTTGAGAATACCTCTCTTTGATGCTTTAGCTTCTCTTCTTTTTCATCCTCCTCCTCATATGAACCAATTGCTTGCTCTGATACCGTCATTAGTGGGTCAAGATAGTTTACTGATTGAGGAATAAGTACTATCTTATCTCCCCTTATCTCTTCTTTTAACTCTTGTGTTAATAATTCATCCTTATATGTGATATTGCCAGTTGTAGTTGCATTATTTGGTAGAATACCAAATATTGTATCGGCTAATAAACTCTTTCCAGACCCACTTGATCCAAGTATTGCAACAATCTCACCCTCACAAACATCAAGTGAAAGATCAGATATAACTGTAGTTGTCCTTTGTCTTAGTCCTTCCACATACTGTGTAAAAGATATTGAAAGGTTTGATACACTTAATAACTCCTCTTTATCCATATTATCACCTTATGTCTGTGCTGTTTCTGGATTAAGTAATTTCTCTACATTCTCACCAATTAAGTCAAATAATAGTACTACTATTAATAATGTTAAACCAGGGAATAATGCTAGCCACCAGTATCCTGCTGATAAATAATTCATTGACTCTGATAGTATTACACCAATTGCTGGTTCATGTGGTGGAAGTCCAAATCCAAGGAAGGTAATACTTGCTTCGTGCATTATTGCATGTGGGAACATTAATATTACTCCAACAATTATTTGACTAGTAACTAGAGGTAGTATGTGCTTCGTTGCTATCCATATCTTAGATTTTCCTAGTTGACTTGAAAGCTTAACATAATCTGTTGTTTTAATCTTTTTTACTTCTGCTCTTAGTACTCTTGCTAGTGGTGTCCAGTGGGTTAACCCAACACCCATAATTACTCCATAGAATCCACCACCAAAGGATATGGAGATCAATATTATTAGTAGTATATGTGGTATTGAATTGAATAGATCTATTATCCATGCAACTAATTCATCAAAAAACTTATTAAAGCTTGATAATAGTCCAAGTGTTATTGCTACAATTGTACTTATTATTGATGCAAATGCTCCAACACCAATACTTAGGCCTATCCCTGATAATGTACGTGTAAACATGTCACGACCCATCCAATCAGTACCAAATATATGACTAAGAGATGGTGCTTGATTTGCATTTGCAAAGTTAGTTGTTATACTTGATGTATCAATAAAAAGATAGCTAACAAATATTAGTACTAGTACTAATAGAGATAATCCAATAATTACGAGTGTCTTTGTTCTAAGATTAGCATTGTATAATGTCCATTGCTTAGTTTCATTCTTATTCGTCATTAGTTTCACTCTCTTTTATTCTTGGATCAACAAAGTAGTATATTACATCTGCTAATAGGTTTCCGAAGTACACAAATATTGCACTAATTACTACTATACCTAGAAGTAGTGGTACATCACTTTGTAATCCTGCTTGCACTGCTGTTTGACCAATACCTGGATAATTAAATACTTGTTCTACTAGTACTGCTCCACCAAATAATTCATTTATTGATAAACATTGTAGTGTAACAGCTGGTAGTAGAATGTTTCTGATACCATGTCTTTTTATTAAGTCCCATCCAGATTCACCACGACTTTTTGCAAAACGTACATAATCACTATTTAATACATCTACTAATTCATTACGTGTATATAGAGCTATTGATGCTACTCCAACCATACTAAGTGTTAAGGCTGGAAGCACCAGTCTTGATATATAATCTGCTATTGACACATTTTGGCTTAAAACACCTACTGGCGTACTATATCCTACAGGAAACCACCCCAACTCTATTGAAAATACTATTAAGACTAATAAACCAATCCAGAATGATGGTGCTGACTGAATAATATAGCAGTATACCTTAACTATTCTATCAATCCATGAACCCTCATTCTTACCTGCAACTACTCCCAGAGTAAATCCTATTATTCCACTTAGAACCCATGAGACAAACATGAGTACAATTGATGTCATGAATTTCTCTAATATAACATCACTTACTGATGTTCTGTATATTAGTGAAGTTCCAAGATCACCCTGTAGAAGATTACTTACCCAATTTATTATTTTAGTTGTTAGTGGAGTATTTACTCCCCAGTACTGTTCAAGTAGAGCTCTTTGAGCTTGTGATACAGGAGCTTCCTTAAGATATGCATTCACAGGATCTAACGGTGATAATTCTAGTAGAATGAAACTGAAAATAGCTACAGCTATTATTAGGATTATGAATCTAACTGCCTTTTGTCCTATAAATTTTGTTATTTTCTTATTCAATTTAAAGTCTCCTCATTAAAATGTTAAAATTATTAAAATATTATAAAAAGAGAAAAGAAGAGGAGATGATTAACTAGTTGTGTTGGTACGTGTCCATTCAACAATATTCATTAATACATCCTGTCCATTATTTTCTGCCGCTGTTCCCATATCAATATCATCAGCTACAAAGTAGCTGTAATCATATGTTGCAACCCATAGCCATGGTGCATCACCATTTGGACTGAATCCTTCACCATCATTGTATGCTGCCTCTTTCCAGTATTCATTAGCTGTTTCCTGGTCAGTTGCTGTCATACCAGCCTCTAGTATAGTATCAATAGCAGAGTTATTATATCCATTAGGATTCATGTAGTCATCATCAGTATACTCCTTACTATGATATTGTTGATATACTGATCTGTATGGATCAGCTGATGTCTGTTGCATTACTACTGCTGAGCTAAACATATTATCATATATTGTATCCCAGTCAGTACCTACCAACTCTATCTCAATACCCATAGTTTTAGCTTGTTCTGATATTACTGTTGCAAGTGCTTGTCTTGCCGAATCATCTGATGGATAATATAACTTGAATGATGCTCTAACTCCATCTTTCTCTCTTATTCCATCACCATCACTATCAACCCATCCAGCTTCTTCTAGTGTTTGGTTAGCTGTAGCTACATCACCATCAGATACACTACCTTCCTCTGCGTTTCCATATTCACGTGAGTCAACTCCAGTATATTCTACTGCACCATGACCCTGGTATACACTATCTACAATGGTTTGACGATCAATTCCAATATTTAATGCTTTTCTTATTGATTCATCTGCTGTTACATTGTTACCTATAGGATTTCCATCCTCTGTTGTTTGACCAGTATTATTTGAGTTTGGAAGACTTATTCCCTGTGCACGTCCTGCTGGCATGTCAACTAGGGTGTATCCTTCTACGGTCTGGTTTACATCTGTTAGTGTTGCTTGTACCACATCAGCCTCACCTGATTTTGCTAGTTGTATTAGTGAGGATTCATCAGGGAAGAGTAATGTTACTTGTGTGAAGTATGGTGTTTCTCCATAGTAATTTTCATTTACTTCAAATATTGCTTGCTCTCCCTTATCCCACTGAACTAGTTTGTATGGTCCAGATCCTATAGGATTTTCACCAAATGTTTCATTATCATATCCATCTGCCTTTACTATACCAACATATCTTAAATTATATATGAATGTTGATTGTGGTTCTTCTAGATGGAATTTTACTGTATAATTATCAACTGCTACTGCTTCAACTAGGTTAGACATGTCAAGTTCTGAATTACTAGTTTTTGCTGTGTTGAATGTGAATGCTACATCCTTTGCTGTTAATGTTGTGTTATCAGAGAATAGTACGTCGTCTCTAATTCCTACAGTCCATGTTAATCCGTCATCACTAATATTATAACCTGTTGCTAAGTCATTTGTGAAATTTCCATTATCATCAGTTGTTAGTAAGGTACTAAATATTAAAGTGTTAAAGTTTTGATGTCCGCAACCCCATCCAGTTAATGGATTGAAACCAGAATCTGGTTCATCTTGTCCATTGGTTACTACAATATGGGTTGGATCATCATCAACTATATTCCCATAATATGCAGCTCCAGCTACTATTATTATTATAACTACAATAGCAACTATTACTATCTTTCTAGTCTTGTTCATTTTGATCTCTTTATATTATGATTATTTTTGTACTTATTAATTGGATATTTAGATAATAATTGTATGATGACTTCGATTATGTTATTATTTACATAGCCTTAAAGTAATACATTATTACTAATTATTAATAAGATAATCATAGTATATTGTAACAAATATATAAACATTGCTAAAAGCTTTATTTATACTATAAGTATGAAAGTATTAATTTTAGGCTAAAAAAACTAATAAAAGTAATACTAAATAAAAATAGTAATACAAATAAGCCCTAAAAGAGCTAAAAAGTAATAAAAAGATATGTTTAAAAAAAGTTATTTATAAAATAAAAAAATATTAAAAAAAGAATAAGAGACTAGAATAACATTATTAAAATGTTCCTCCCCCACCTCCACCGAATCCTCCAGATCCTGGTCCTCTAATGTCTCCAAAGGATCCATAATCACTTATTCCATCAACATCACCATGAGGATTTGATAGTGCATAGAATGATGTGTGCATCATATGTAATCCACCAAAGTATGCTAGGAACACTACATCATAATCATAGTACTCCTGTGGTACATCAACATACTCAAAGTATTTCTTCATGATCCTAGATACTTCTTCAGCACAACCTAGAGCTGTTGCATATACAATGTATTCACCCCAGACTTGTACAGATGCTGGTGGATACTCCTTAATTAAACTATAATCAGTAATATAGTTCTTAAAGGCCTTCCATCTTGCATCAAATAATCTTCCCTCTTGTGTCCATTGACCCATAAACTTATTTGACATACAAAATAGTATGAATGATTCAATAATTAAGAATATAGATAACACAACTGGTATAACAATATTTGATCCTACATCAAACATGAATATGATTATTATAACAAATGCTGCAACTATAATTGATAGTACAGATACAAGGTTTGAAATATTAGCACCAGAGTTATTAAATAGTTTTCCTACCTCTACTGGATCAACATGCCTATTTACATCTATCTTCCAGGCATCAAAGAACCTATTAAACTGTGTAGGGTCTGTGTTCTCAAGATCCTTAAAGTTTATAATATTATCCTTATTTTCAAATTGATGTAAATAATTTATCACATCCACCTCATATTGTTCAAGTTCTGATGTATCCTTATTTGTTCGTTTCATTACAGGATTATCAGTCTGTGTACTAATCATTTTATAGTACTTTCTATTAACAAGGTCAAGTATAGTTGCCTGTAAACCATTAATATCAATTTCTCCAACATCCCCTGGTATTAGAGCATTAATAAACATTGGTGAATGATTTGTTGGTATCTGGCTTTCATACTTAAGATCATAATCTATCTTTGGCTCACGACCATACTTATAATATATACCTACAGGTAATACAATCAATGCTACTAATAGTACTGATGTAAGATCCATTGCAATATCCTTTATCTGATTATCCCTAGCATATTCAGCCTGATCTTCTTCTATCTGTGCCTTAGCATCCTGATTTATGACATCCATATTATCAGTACTATTAAAGTAGTCTGTTGGCATAAGTATTCTGATTTCTGCATTATCACTAGAGGATATTGAGCCATAATTAACCTGTAATGTGCTATCATTTATCCAGGAATAATTATTAACCAGATTCTCAGGGTTATTCCACATCTCTATGTTACTACTACTTCCAGGTATTTCAACATTCACTACCATACCCTCAACAGACTTACCCCAATCACTACTCCAAGAGGTGTACTGGAACTCTGCAATATCATTATACATCTTAACACCCTTATTAAAATTATAATGATACACTACCTCAACATCAGCATCATTAACCTTCTGTGTTTTATCCTCATCAGTATATAACCATACCTTGATTATTGTAGAGTTAGTAGAGTTTTCTATCTCAACAGTATTATAGTATCCAGGAGTTTCTACTGTTACATTTGATATACTCTGATCACCCGATAGTCCTATTGTACGATAGACTCCATTAACCTGTCCTGTTATTGAGTAGGTAATATTCTCTGTAATTACAGCAGTTCCATCATCAAGGATCTTAATATCCTTATTTACATCACCAATATTATAGTCACCATCTTCTGCTACTACCATAGGCATTAATAGGAAGAGTGCTATTACTATTAATGAAGCAATCTTTGTATACTTACTTTTCATAATTACACCCACAATTTTAATAATATATTTAGCAATCTAGCTATTATAATTATCTAAATAATGAATAGAAAAAATTTATATTGATAAAATATACTTAACACACATATTATAGTAATATAAGAGGATATTTTAGATTATAGAAGTAATTAGGATAATAGAATGTATTATTGTTCATTATTATTACTCTTTTAAAGTAAGAAAAGAATAATAAAACTTATTAATTAAATCCTTAGATTATGAATTCATAATATGATTTATATTC